>JALQSZ010000016.1 GCA_023264135.1 Acidimicrobiales bacterium | reverse complement strand
GTTTCGGGTTCGAGATCGCGAACGTTGACATCGTCGACGAGGATCTCGCCCTCGCTGCTGTCGATGAGGCGAGCAATGAGATTGACGAGTGTGGTCTTTCCCGAGCCGGTTGAACCGATGATCGCGGTGGTTTGTCCTGGTCGGGTCGTGAACGAAATGTTGGAAAGAACAGGAACCTCGGCACCGGGGTAGGAGAAGCCGACGTTGCGAAACTCGAGTGTTCCGCGACCGGGAAGCTCGGTCACAGGAGTTGGCGACGCAACGATTGAGGACTCGGTGTCGAGCACCTCGTTGATGCGGTCGGCACACACCGATGCGCGAGGCCACATCACTGCAACGAACGTGGCCATCATGACGGCCATAAGGATCTGCACGAGATAGGTGAGAAATGCCACCAATGCACCAATCTGCATATGGCCGGCTTGGATGCGATCGGCGGCGACCCACACGGCTGCGGCACTCGAAATGTTCATCACCAACATGACGGTGGGGAACAGGGAGGACATATACCGACTCGTAAGAATCGATGTACGTGTCAGCAGCTGGTTTGCCTCATCGAATCGATTGGTTTCCTCTGGTTCACGTACAAAGGCGCGCACAACGCGCATGCCAACGATCTGTTCGCGCAACACTCGAGCAACGCGGTCGATGCGTTCCTGCATGAAGCGATACTGCGGAATGACGCGGATGACGATCGTGCCAACGGAAATCAACAGCACTGGAATAGACGCGACGAGGATGAGTGAAAGCGGTCCGTCTTCGCGCACAGCAAGGAACAAACCAACCGCAACCGTGATTGGTGCAGAAATGAATGAGGTGCACAACATCACGACCAAGGTCTGCACTTGTTGCACATCGTTGGTGATGCGAGTGATCAGCGATGGGGCACCGAAAGAGTCGACCTCACGAGTAGAGAATCCCGTGACGGTATGAAAGAGACGGTCGCGAATATCTCGGCCGAAACCCATACCGGCTCGTGAACCGAACCAGATCGCAGTGATGCCGAAAACCGACTGAATGAGCGACAGCACCAACATCACGGCGCCGATTTTCAAGATGTAGTGGGTGTTGCCTTTGAGGATGCCGTGGTCGATGAGCATGGCGTTGAGGGTGGGCAACGTCATGGTGGCGGTGACGGCCACGATCTGGAAGGCGAGCACCGCCAGCAGCAACTTTTTGTAGGGCAGCAGATAGCTGCGCATGAGCCGGTTCACTCGGACACCCCCGAGTGGCGATGATACGGGCGGGCCCTTCACGGGACCGCATCCGGAGTTTTGAGGCCCGCAGGGGTGCCGAAATGGCCGGTCTGGGGCCTGAATCTCGGAAATCTGACCCCAGAAGGGAGTTCTAGGTATCACCACGTATCTCTGTGTGCGTTATCCCGTAAAACCAGTCAAAAGCGTCATTCCCGTTACGCGGGCGGCCGGCGAGCCGACAAGATGGCGTCATACCTACGGCGGCGGGTGCCATGGAGCGGGAATTCGGGCGAGTCGGGGCAGATGCCTCGGCTCCGCCAACAATCATCAGTTGGGATCCTTTGGCGGGAGAACTCCTTCGAGGCCACCTTGAGGCCGAGGGGTTCCCGGGTGCTGCCCACGTCCCCGATGGAGAAACGGCCTCGGCCACCACCCCGTTGGTCCTGATGCCGCCGCCGACCTACGCCGACTATCTCGGCAGTGGTTGGGATGTGCGTTTGCGGGCGGTGCCTCTTGATCTGCCGATGGTGGTCCTGGCGAGGCCCAATGTCCCGGTGCGCTCGGCATTGCAGCTAAATCAACGCAGTAGCGGCGTCGCATTGCTTGATTCGAGCCGGCCCTCAACGGTGGCAGCAGTTCCCTCGGCGCTTCGAATGTCGCTCCAGGGTGGTCAAGTCATCGACCCCCTCTTTATTGAGTCGGCATCGGCGCAGGGCGTCGCCGAACTCACGCCTGCCGAACTTCGTGTCTATGAGTTGCTCGCGAACGGCCGATCAAACAGTGGGATTGCCGACGAGCTGTTCCTTTCGGAGCGCACGGTTGAGGTTCATGTGCGAAAGATCTTTTCCAAGTTGGGCTTGGCCGATAACCCTTCGGTGAATCGCCGAGTGGTCGCTGCCTCAATGTTCCATGAGGGTTCCTAGAAATCGCCGAGTCTCCATTCGCATCTCGTGATTCCGCTCTTGACGAGGGGCGCAATAGATTGGCGAGGTGTTGCGTTGGAGCGGGAGATCAACGGGCGAGACCGTTTTTCCGGGGCTGATGAAGGACTGATCAGTGACCCGTCGCAGACTTGTTCCCGTCCTCCTACTTGTCGGACTCGCACTTCTCGTTGGCGGGGGAGTAGCGGTGTGGCTGCGTGCTGGTTCTTCGACGAGCACCTCGGTTTCGCAAGCGCGATCGCAGCCGACGACGTTGCAGGCCAAGTTCGCGCCAGTCACTGGAATTCGCTCGGACGCGCCAACACTTGTGAGCGGCGCGATTCTCAATCTCACGGGCGGACCGTTGGCAACGTCGTTCACGGTGTCGGACCTTCCCTCCGGCACGACAATCAACACGGTGCTTCCTTCGGTGGCAGCGCCGTTGAACGGAAATGCGTGGGCGTGTAGCGGACTCACATGTTCGTTGCTCGATTCCAGTGGCGCTCCCGCGCAGCTGCCGGCCAAAGCGGGCGCCGAAGTGATGCTTGCACTCAACACGCCGAACTCCGTTGATTCGTCGAGCACGATCACGATCACTCCAAGCTCAGGTGCAGCGGAATCCGTGTCGTTGTCGTTACCCGATGGCGCTGCGCCACTGCCGACGAACGCGATCTCTGTCGATGTCTCGGGACCATCATCGGTGGTCACAGGCACGACGACCACTGCATCGGTGCGGATCGGAAACCTCTCTCCGGTACCGACGACGAATGGCGTCACTGTCGTGATCTCTGTGCCCACGATGCTGCAACTTTCTGGACAACCGACGGGGAACGGTTGGCAATGCTCGGCCACCCAGTGCAATTACCCCGGCGTTCTTGCGCCGTTCTCGATTGCCCCACCAATTGCTCTTTCGCTGATCGCGCCAGAAGACAGCCCTGTAAGCAGCGGATCGGTAAATGTCTCGGCAACTACGACCGTGTCGGGAACGCCGTTAACGGCGAACGGTGCTCTTTCGATTTCTTCGCAGGTGCCCGTTTCCCATGTGCTCTCAACTCGGCTGACGCTCGACAACCCGTCGGTGAGCGCGCCGGCAACAGTGAATGCAACTGCGGTTGTTACGCCGACTGGTCTGAGCGGCCAAGCGCAACTTTCGGATCCAGTTTCGATCTCGCTCGATCTTCCTGACGGACTCAGAGCGATGTGGGGTTCGGTCACCATCGACGGACCATGGACATGTTCGGTTGCGCAACGTGGCTGTACCTCAACGGGAACACTCGTTGCAGACGTGCCCACCGTTCTTTCGATACCGATCGCAGTTGCGACGGGGATTGTTCCTGGCACCGAACATCTTGAACTCTTGGCTGCCGTTGGAAATGGCGACGGCGCCAAACCGCAGCGTTCGTCAACAGCTTCACTTGTTGTCGTTCCGTCTCCGGTCGCCGAACTTCGCGCAGTGCTGCAAGTTTCTGGTGATGGCACTGATGCGGTGTATCGCACCGGTTCAGCACTGAACTTCGCAACAGGTCAGCCGCAGACATTTTCAATCAATGTCATCAACCAAGGTTCGGTTGCTCTTGAGGCTGGCCAATCGGTCTCGGTGACGGCGACACCTGATTCCGATCAGCAACTCGATGATGTCGGTGGAAGCGGATGGTCATGTCGACCGGGTTCGGGAACGATCACGGCGTCGTCTTCGCTGACCTGTTCGACCAAACTTTCCGAGGATCTCCAGGCTGGAGGAGTTCTGCAACTCCCGTTCACGATTGGTCCGAGTCAACCGGGGACGGTGAATTGGACCTTGGCAGCAGGGTCCAAAACGTCAATGAAGGCGGCAGTGCAGACTCACACGCAGGTGGTGGTCAGCGATAGCGGACCGAACTTCACCGCCGGATTCGTGAGTAATTCGCCGTTGTACAACGGTGGCACCGGCACTATCACCGTGACGATCGCGAACCGTGGGACCGGCGTTGCCTATGGCGGCGTTCTCGTGATCAATGTTCCGAAAGATGCTGACTTGGTGAGCGTCACGTCGCCGACGTGGACATGCGTGAATGCGTCACTGGCACAAGCGAACGGAAGTTTGACCTGTGTGACACCGACGACCGTACAACCGGGTACGTCGGCACCGTCGTTGACGTTGGAATTGGGAACACAGGAACCCACCACGGAAATTGTGTTGTCGGCGTGGGCGAGCGCCACTAGTCAGTACGACTCCGGCGACACCGCATCGGTTGTGACATCAACGATTCCGGTTGCCGGTTCGCTCACTGTCGATGCGGGCCAAGACATCACTGTTGTCACGCCACAACTCGCGGCCGATGGAACCGAACAGCCTGCAGTAGTGACACTGACCGGTGCTGCTGATCTCGCGTCGGCGGCCCGACTTGTGTGGACGCAGTTGTGCTTGCAGCCGAGTGATCCCAATTGTGGAGGCGAAGTTGCACCGGCAGTCGTATGGAATGGGGTACCTCCGGGTCAGAACCCAACCACTTTGACCGCAACGTTTACCGCGCCTCCGCAGGTGACAACAGAACTGGACCTCCTTTTCCAACTCACCGGTCAAGTTGGTTCGCGCGCGATTTCTGACCAGATCACCGTTCATCTTGTTCCCGGCGCGATCACATCATCAGCGCTTGCAAGCGGATCGAACGCTGACGCGACAAGTTCGAACGGAATTGATGCCGGTCCGACGCCGCTTTCGCCATCAACAACGCAGCCTCAAAATCTCTTGGTTCCTGTTTCCGCATCGATTGCGAGTGCTGGAACTGCTCTCCAGGTGCCAACCGAAGCACAAGGACAGCTGATTGGCAGTGGGTCTGGTGGTGGAACGCTTTCGTATTCGTGGGAACAAACCTCGGGACCCACCGCGACGGTGAATGGATCGTCCGACTCGCAATCGACGTTGTTGTTCACTGCGCCGCTATTGCAACCCGATGAGCAATCGACAACCTTGAGTTTTGCATTGACTGTCACCGACAGCACCGGTGCAACAGCGACATCGAGCGCCGATGTTCAAGTGGTGTGGGGTGATACCGGACTCACGGTTGTTCTCGCGAACGGCGCGTCAAATGTTGTGACATCCGTTGGCGCGCCAGTTTCAGTTTCTTCGCTGGTGTCGTCTCGAGGAATGCCGTATTCCTATTCGTGGTCAGTCGATGGCATTGACCTTCCGAGTGGTACTGCAACGGATCTGTCGACACTTTCGTTTGTGGCGGGCACCCAACCTGGAAACGGTACGGCAACGTTGACAGTGACCGATTCGTTCAATCGAGTCACCACCGCTTCGATTCCGCTCATTGTTTCGGGATTGCCGAGCGGACAAATTCCTGCAGCGTTCTGCACCGCGCTTCAACAACTTGCAAACTCGCAAACGGCAACTCTGAATGGTGCGCAAGAACAGATTGTTCTTACCGCGGCAACGGTGAATGGCTCGGTGAACCCGACGTGTGCGGCGAGTGCTACCGCAACAATCACTTCCGCATCAGTGTCGTTGCCGGGTGGAATCACGATTACCAACGCATCTGGCCAACTCACAGTTGCAGGGCTCACGATTTCGGGCGGCACAGTAACGCTGGCATCGAACTGGAGCGTGTCCTCTCCAACTCTCGGTTCAGGTGGACTCTTTCTTCCCTTTGTTTCCACCGACGCGCTGGGAACCCCAACGGGTTCGATCACCGCAACCGGGGTGCCGTTCTGGTCATTGAGCAATTGGAATGGCGCGACGACGGTCACCTTCGTCGCCTCGCCGATACCTCAGGCGGCGTTTAGTGCGAGCGGCTCGCCGACAACGGGGACGGGCGCGATTCAAGTTTCAGGAACCTCATTGGGTGCCTTGACGCAGGCAAACATGACCGCGAGTGGTCTTGTTGCAATCGGTGCAGTGGACATTCCGCTTGTTGGAACGGCATCGACAAGTTCGACAACGTCTGCGGTGAACTTCAACGTCAACGCGATGATCGTTTCACCAATCGCGCTTGGTGGCGGAGTCACGATTGATGCGGCGCAATTGGCCTGGACTCCTACGTCGGCGATTGGGCCGATCGTGCTTTCGGTCGGTAGCGGACCGTCGGCGGTGAATCTGTTCGGAATGGCCACGGTGACGAGTAGTGGCACGCAGCTCTCCTTCAACACGGGCCCGACGCAATGGACTCCCGCTGTGGGATTCGCTCCGGTGCAACTTTCGGGAACAGGTTCGGTGCAGGGTTCGCAACTCGTGCTCTCGCTGACATCGTCCACTTCAAGTGCATCGGTTGCTCACGATCTCGCACTTTCGTCGTTGCAAGCGTCACTGTCCGAGAATTGCGCCCTTGATGGTTCGCAGTCGTGCGCGCCGACATTCGCAGTGAAGGCAACCGCAACGAGTCCACTCTTTACAGGTTCGGTTCCGTTGAGTGGCGAGATGAATTGGGGAACGCAAGTCGTTTCTCTCACGGGAACTGCTGGCACGGTGAATGTGCCTCCGCTGTTGGTGAACAGCACTTCTCTTACGGTGACGCTGAACTCGACGGGACCGACGACAGTGACGGGAGTTGGCACCACGTCAGGAATTGGCGCGACCGGGCCTGCACTTGTGGAGTTCGGCCAATCCGCGACGTCGGTCGCGGTGCCGTTGGGGACACAAACGGTGATTGAGGGATGGACAATTCCGGCCGTCACCGCTTACGCAACCACTGTTTCAACGACGCAGACGATTCCAGCGGGAACCCTCGCCGGCCCGGTGACGATTCCTCTTCCTGCGGGGCAACTCACAGCGGTGGGACTCGCGCAATTGCCCGCTGCCCTCACTTCCAACGTTCTTCCAGCCGACATCTCGGTTGCCGTTGCAACGTATGCAGTGACATCGACTCCACCTACGACCATTGCGCTTACCGCGCCGGTTCCGCAGGGTTGGTACGTGGCTGGCGATGCGTCGTCGGCAATGTCGTTGCAGATGAACACCATTGGGTTCACGGTGAACGTCAATGGCAGCACCGCCACAGTCAATGTTTCAGGCACTGGCACCTTTACGTCGGGAACGTTGCAACAAGGTGGTTCCCCAACGGTCCAATCCATGACATTCGCGGGCACCCTCTCGACTGGCTCGGCCGGTGCGACATTGAGTGGAACGTTTACGCCGACGACTTCGAGCAGTTGGTCAAACGCGTTTGGAGTCTCCGGTCTTTCGGTGACGAACACGTCGTTTTCGATCTCGCTGACCGCTGCGCAATCAACAACCACTCTGAATGGTTCGGTACTCCTTCCACCTGCGCTTGCTCAGCCACTTGGGATTCCAGCAACTGCGACGCCCGCGTTGACGGTGGCGCTTGGAGCTGAGCAAACCTGTGCAGTGATCAATCTCGCGAGTGGAACGTCTCCCGGTGTGAACATCGGCGGCGCGGGATTCCTTACCTCGTCTTCGGCCTCGCTTGTGATTGCGCCAAATGGCTGCACAGTGAATGGAACGAACGTCCAACCGGGCCTGGTGCTCGTCATGGACGGCGGATTGATGGGCGCTGTCTCGTTGTCGCTCGATCCAACGACCTTTGCCACCTCTGACCAGCTTGTTGTTCCGTCCCTGCAACTCGGGGGGCTCACGCTTTCCAACGCCACGGTGTCATTCGCGATTTCGTCGGGAACGGCGAAAATCAACGTCAGCGGAACAACAACGATTGATGGAGTTTCGATTCAACTCTCGGGAACGGTCTCTCCTGCGACAACGACAGCACCGGTCGGTTCGTTGTTGTTATCGGGCACAGTGCCAAGCCTGACGCTTGGAGGAACGCAACTTTCGAATGTGACCATTTCTGCTCTCAGTCTTTCGACAGTGGGAAGTGGCTCGAGCACGGTGGTGATTGGCGGGTCACTTCCGCTACTTGGTACGACAACGAACATTTCACTGACCGGCATCATTCAAAACGGTGTCATCGATTCGCTATCGCAGAACCTTCCCGCACAGACATATGCACTCCCGTCGGGAGATTCGCTCTCTGGTGCATTCGCACTCAATTACAACGTCAATGTTTCGACTGGAGTGTCGACGTTCACGATCATCGCGACAAACGCGACCCTCCAGACAACGAACTATTCCTACGACGACGCGACGGTCACGGTGACGAGCACCACGGAGTTCACGCTCACCGCCGTGGCCCCGATTGCTAGTGAACTTGAACCGGCGATTGGCGGAACGGTTTCGGGTACGTACACCTTTGCTGGAGCGCAGGCAGGGTCCTATTCGTTTACGACACCATCGACCGCCGATGCACTTCTCGCTGGATTCGCAACGACGACGGACGTGACCTTCCAACGAGCCAACGGCACAGAATCAGCGACGCAAACTGCAACGTTCAACCCTGGCTTGTTTGACGATGCCACAGTGGTGACGTTGAGCGGGCCGCTCACCGCCAATGGCGTGGTGAACCTGACAGGCTCGGTGAGCGGCGGACAGCTTCGGGGCCTCACCGGTAACGCGAACTTCCAAGTCACGAAGAATTCGGCTTCGCAATACCTGCCCAATGTTCCCGGCACGTCGCAACCGTGGACGTATGTCATGAACGTTGTGTTCGAGACCACAGGAACCTCGTGCAACTTGTGGTCGGGGAATCCAATTCTTACTGGTCAGATCTATCGCAGTGGATCCACGACGTATTACACACTTGCTGGAGAAGTGACCTTTGGCTTCCCGGATGGCATCAACTTGTCACCACTTGTTGCGGGAGGAACACAGCCACTCGTGCTCTCGAATGAAAACGCTGTCAACCAACAGCAGACGCCCACTAGTGGTATTTCACTCAATGTCGGAATTTCAGCAGGTGCCTTTACCGGATCAGTGCAGTTGTCGTTCGATATTGCCAACTGTTCCTACAGCGCCGGCGGCATCGTGCAGTTGGTGTTATATGGGGGAGCCACTGGCGCTGAAATGCAGCAAGCGCTCTCGCCCGGAAACGGAGTGGAACAAAACGTCTCGAGTCTGTTTGGACAAAACGGATCACTGCCAGAGACGATCTCTGCGCTTCGATACCTGATGCAGGCCGAGCAATTGCAAGCGAACTATCAACAAATCGCAGGCCTTCAGAGTGCGGCGCTGACAACAGCACAGCAAAACAGTCAACAAGGAGTGAACAATCTCGTCGCGGCACGAGACCGACAGCAGACGGCGACCAACAATCTCGCTCAGGCCGAAACCGAGTATCAAACGGCGCGTCAGAACCTTGCGAACGCACAATCCCAGGCGCTGTTTGCGCAGGAAACAAATGAACTCGCGTTCGCTGGCGACATTCTTCAGGATGCCCAGACCAATCTCGTGATGGCAGACGCTGGAGTCAATCAGGCACAAGCGACGGTGGAGAACGCGACGACTGCGCTCGGCACCGCAAACCAAAACGTGCAAGATGCATCAACTGCGTTGGGTGACCTCAATACTCAGGTCGAGACCGCGACCGAAGCGAATGCCAACGCGCAGCAACAAGCGCAGGAATCGAATCAGACCAAACTTCTCGTTCTCACCTTCGATTACACACACTGCACGACCTGTGAGATTGTGGATTCCGCATCCATCGATGGCTCGGTCTATTTGGGCGAAGAGTATGTCGTCGACGTCGACATCGCACTGACATTCAGCGATCAAGCGGTCGTTTCTTTGAGTTTGTCCATCGGGGGTGGATTGCAAATCCAAGAGAATCCATCGGTTGGATTTCTCGGGGTGTATTTCGATGGTGAGGCAATCGTCACCGGTTCTGGGCAGTATTCCTTCACCGACCACAGTTTTTCGAATTTTTCCATCATCTTCACCCTCACGGCAGATGTGCAGGTCTATGCAAGTCTGTATTTCACGACCCTGAATGCGACGCTCGCGCAGGTGACTCTCAACGGCGGATTCACTTTTGCACCGTTCTCTATTGTTGGATCGGTCTATATCGACATCTTTGGATTTAGCGGAGACGTGAATTTCTGATGATCACTCGACGCAAGGTTCTACTGATTGTTCTCGCCGTCGTCGTTGTGGTTGGCACGACCGCTGGAGTCATGTGGTGGAGGCACGAAGATTCGTTCTGCACAAAAGTTTCGAACCTTCCCGATGTCATGGCGTCGGTGTCGAAATCCGGAACACCAGCGAGCGGGTTCCTCGATTACGCCAACAAACTTGATGGTGTGGCATCGGTGGCACCCAATTCGGTGACTGCAGATGCTGCACGCCAATTGGCAACAGCACAGCGTGCGCTTGGTGAGGCACTTGCCGGTTCTTCCACGAACAGCACGATTGTGAGTGCAGTCGGCGCGACAGCCACGGCCGATGTCGCCGCGGCTCAAGCGCAACTCAACACAACTATCGCTGCGAAGTGTTCGTAACTGCACAGACCGAATTGCGTCGCTGAGCGATTGTTATGCAGGAACGGTAAAGCGGCGTCGTGCAACGACGGCAAGAGCGCCAAGTCCGAGTAACACGAGGCCGATACATGCAGGCCATAAAACTGCACCGGTGATCGGCAACGCCGAGGTGCCTTCAATGGTGACGCCGAGCTCCACGATTACCGGGGTTCCGTTTGCTGCGGTGGTCACGATCTGCAACGTGTGAGTACCCGCGGGAGTGCTACTTGGGATCGTGGCAGAGCCGGAGAACGTTCCAGCGTTCGACACCGGAATCGACCCAAGAAGTTGCGGTGTGGAAAACAACTGCACGGTCACGGCGCTGCCGGCGAGCGCTCCCGTTCCCGTGAGGGTGAGCGTCGAACCCGATCGGAATGAATCGGAAGGAATGGTGAAGGTTTCGCCGCCAACAGAAAGTTGAATAGACCCGTCGGGGTTCGTGGTGATGACGACATCAACAAGTTGACCGCCGACGAGTGCCCTCGCAGAACCTGGTGCAAGTTCGCTACCAATAGGAGAACTTGGCAGGGTGGTTGCCGTTGTCGACGACGATGGCGTAGTGGTGGACGTTGAACTCGAACTCGAACTTGAACTCGATGATGACGAAGACGAGGTCGGAGGCGACGGAACGCTGCCGCCGTCGTTCGTAATGGTCCAGCCAAGAGTGTTGACCAAATAGTTGCGTGAACTTTGCGCGCTGTCGTACCACTGCTTGCCGCACGCATCGAGCTGCACGTTATGAGCGGGAGTTTGATCCGATGCCCAGCCGACGAGTGACGCAGTCCAATTCGCAGTTGACCATTGCGGTGGGCAGCCAAAACCAGTCGTCATGTCAGCGCCATCGTGCAAATTCCATGATGCGAGTGACTGATTAAACAGCGAGTACGTAGATGTGCCAGCCGAACCGAAGAGCGCACGGAAGTCGGTCACGTTAGACACGTTCCAACCGGAGATATTTCCGGCAAAGTTGTTGTTGGAAAACATGTAGGACAAAAGAGTCACGTTGGTCATGTTCCACGTTGCAATCGCACTATTCATTTGCGCAGTGAAGTCGCGATTGCCGAAGAGGTATTGCGTGTTCGTCACCGTGCTGGGGAGATTTGTTGGGATGAACTGAAGGTTGTTCCACCTCTGAAACGATTCAAAAAGCGAGGTCATGCCGGTGTCGCCCCATTGCGTGACTCCGGAAAGACACGCACGACCCTCGCCCGCGTACTGCCACTGACCCATATGTTCGAACGTTCCGGTGACAGTGATGGTGTGAGCGCTGGTATCGGCATAGGTATGCGGGAACAGACCAGCGGCGTTGGCTGTCGTCTGTGCTCCGTCGCCCCAATCGATGACGATCGAAACTGCTCCTGTAAATGACAGATCGACATACTTCGGGTCGGATACCGCATCGGAACCACTCCCGCACCCAGTGAGGGTCGGGTTCTGCTCGATGATCATCGGCGCCGGGTTGGTGGCCGAGGCAGGATGGTTCGAACGACTGACCTGCGCGAGACCGCCAACAACCGAGGCGAGTAGGAGCGCAATGGCCAAAGAACATTGGGCGAAGCGGCGGAGTGTCACAGGCGCAATCTATCGTCAGTGTCATGACGTCTCGGCGGAGTACCCGGTGCATGAGCCGGTCTTGTAAGTGACAACCAAACCTCAGGTATTTGCCGCGCAATCGGCGCAACGTTTGCTGCCCCTGTTGGCAGAACGCTTGCGCGCGCCCCTGGCCGATCCGTTCCTGCCCGACATCATCGTGGTGCCCACCGCCGGCACCCGCGATTGGCTGATCGAACAGCTTGGCCATCTGCTCGACGACGGTCGGGGAGAGGCCATTCTCACCAACGTTCATTTCTGGTTCCCCAACGAGTTCAACCTCCACGCCATCGGAGTCGAGCGTGCCGCCAGCGACCCGTGGGCAGTCAAGCGACTGCGCTGGACCCTTCTTGGGTTGCTGACCGACCAGCCTGCGTTGGCTCCCGGTTTCGCCGGGGCCAAGAGCCCGCTGGCCACCGCGCAGCGAATCGCCGAGCTCTTCGATCGCTATTCGGTGTATCGCCCGGAAATGCCCGCAAGCTGGGCGAAGGGCACCGAAGCCGATCCGGTGCAGCCGCTGCGGGCCGACAAGGTGTGGCAGTTCCAGTTGTGGCACGCGGTGCACGAGTTACTCGGCGACTCTACCGGCGAACGATTCATTGATGCACGCGGCCATCTCGACGCGGCTGCTGTTCAACAAGCGCTTCCTGGTCGACTGTCGGTGTTCGGGCTCGATGTGTATTCCCCGGCCAAAGTGTCATTGCTCGCGGAACTCTCGACCGTGCTCGATCTCGCTGTGTACACGGTGTTTCCAACGCCCGATCGAATTGCCGATCTCCGTGCCGCGGAACTTGGCGATGAACTGCGCAGCCATCTCGATCTCGCCAACGACATGCACAATCCGTTGTTGCGTTCCTGGTCGCGAGCGGGTTTGGAATCCATGGCGTTGCTCGCACGTGCGTTTCCAAAATTGGAAACATTGTCGGCATCGTCTGAACCATCCATTCTTGGTCGGTTGCAGCAGTCGATTGCCCACGACGAACCGCTCGCGATTCCCGCCTCGAAAAAGCAGGTGTTGGAGGGCGGAGACGGTTCGTTCGAAGTGCATTTGTGTCACGGGCCAACGCGACAGGTCGAAGTGCTGCGCGACGCGCTCTTGCATCGTTTAGCAGCCGATCCAACCTTGCATCCGCGCGACATCATCGTGATCTGTCCCGATCTCGAAACCTATGCACCGCTTGTGGGGCCGGTGATGGGTGCCGAGTTCCACGAGATCAGCGCCGACGATGCTCCAGGCGCGCGTCTGCAACTTCCTATTGCGATCATTGACAAAACAACGAGCACCTCGACCCCGATCGCCGATGCGATCGCAGCGTTGTTCGACGCAGTGGGGAATCGCCTCGAGCTCAGCAAAGTATTGGAACTTCTTGCGCTCGAACCTGTGCGCCGTCGATTCAACATCGACGAAGACGGGTTCGCCACCATCGATCGATGGCTGACCGACCTCCAAGTGCATTGGGGCATCGACGACACCTATCGAGCTGCCGAACCATGGAACTACCCAGCCGGTATCGAAGCGGGTACCTGGCGGATCGCCATCGACCGCTTGCTGAACGGCATTCTGGTGCAATCAACCGAACCACGAGAAACACTGACCGGTGTTGTCGCCTACGACGACATCAGCGGCAGCTCAATCGAACTTGTTGGAAACCTTGCTGCGTTTATCGATGTCGTGAGCGAGTTCGCACTCTTTTGTAGAGAGCCGCAACTGGCATCGGTGTGGGCCGACACGCTCGACAAGCTGCTCGAGACGATGTTCGACGTTCCCTTTGAGGATCGCAACCAACTCATCGACGCCCACGATGTTGCGCGCGAACTGCGGGCCGATGCAGCAATGGCGGCCGCAGCAGCAACGCTGGAATTTCGTGAGGTTGCTGCGCTCTTTGCTGAGGAACTTGATGGCATTCGTT
>JALQSZ010000169.1 GCA_023264135.1 Acidimicrobiales bacterium | reverse complement strand
CGACGACGGTGCAACACTTCTGCGGTTCCGCGTCGCTGGTTGACGCAACCATTCGTCGCTTTTACAGGAGCTCCCTCTTATGACCACTCGGAAGAACGTTGCCATCGTTGGCGCGGCTGGTTCGTGCGGACGTCAAGTCGCCGTACAACTTCTCGACCGACAACTTCTTTCACCCGACGCTCGGTTGCAGCTTGTTGCGCACCACGGCGGAAGTAGCGAATTCGAGATTCATGGCCTCCGTGCCGATCTTCGCGACGCGTTTGCCGACACTGCTCCAACCATTGAGCTCATCGATCAACCCGAACAACTCGATGCCGACATTCTCGTCATGCTTGCTGGATCAACGATGCCCACCGATCCGACGAAGAATCTTGATCGCATCGAACTCGCAAGAACAAACATGCGCATCTATTCGGCGTTTGCCGAGGAACTTGGTCGCAGAAGCGGACCGGCTCCGATTGTGATTATGCAATCGAATCCCGTTGAGCTCGGCGTCGAAGTTTTCTCACGCCATATCGATCGTCATCTAGTCTTCGGTGCGGGTGCCTATTCAGACTCGATGCGATTCCGTCGCGAAATCGCCGATTCGTTTGGCGTTCGCCGCAGCGATGTTTCAGCGTTCATGCTCGGCCAACACGGAGACCACCTGGTTCCGGTGTGGAGTCAGGTTGCCGTCAACGGCGTCTCACCTGAAGCGCTCGATGCGTGGATCTCTGCCGTACGCGCGGAGCGCGATCTCGATCAACTCGCCGACGAAATTGTGACTCATCGCAGCACGCTCCTTGAAGCCGTCGCGAACCGCGATGTACACGGAGCGTTCGCGCAAGCAGCGCAACTGCCCCCGGAAATTCGCGCTGCAGTTAAGCCCTTCCTTGTGCACACGACTGCCGGTCACACCACCGAAATTGTGACTGCACATTCGGTTGCCGATGTGATCGACATCATTGTCAACGGCGAGCCAACGGTTCTCTCTGCGCAGGTTCGCCTCGAAGGCGAGTACCTCGACCTTGAAGGTGTTGGCGCGGTTCCCGTTCGACTCACGTCCGATGGCTGGACCGATGTTGTCGATCTCAACCTTGCTGATGACGAAGTGGCCACACTCCGCAAAGCGTTTGACGCAATTGCCGCTGTCTCGGCCAACGTGAAGAGCGACAACTAAACCAGCGAGTCGTTTACGCCGTTAGTCGGCAAGTGTTGCGACGTAATCAATGAGCGCGCGCATGCCCAGTTCGTAGGCTCGTTCGGTGGAGTCAGTCACTGATTTCACGGTTTTTGCGACACCGTCGAACGCTGGTTCCTCGAGAAAGCGGTAACGAGCCCGACGGATTTCCATGTTGTCGGGGGCACGCGCCATGTCGAAAATGCTGGCGCCCACCGCGTAACTCTCGATTGTTTGATACCCAAGAACGAGGTTGTCGCCCGAGAGTCCCATTGCTTCAAGGTTCGCCACCGCGCTTTTCATCAACAGAAGCGCCGCAGGAGTATCGCCTTCGCTCACGGCAATTGCGGCAGCCAGTTGTGGATGCGCAACGAACGCTCGGCGCGAGGCCAACATCTGCGCTTCAACTCGATCGCGGGCAGAACCACCTTCGGGCACGGCTTCAAGGATCGACAAGAAAAGTGCATCGACCATTGCTGCGAGCAGTGCGCCCTTACTGCGGAAGTGTCGGTAACACGCGGTGGCATCGACACCGAGGAGATCGCCAAGCACGCGCATCGTGAGCGCGTTGAGCCCGTGTTCATCGACGTACTGAGTCGCCACCTCAACGAAGTCAGCTTTGGTCAAGGTTCGGTTTCGGGCCATCGCCGTAGTCTACGCTGTTGTCACCAATCACGAAGCATGCTGAAACGCCCGCAACGCCTCTACTCCTACGATCGTGACGTGACCATGCCCTCGAAACTCCGTCGCTCCGCCGCAATCGCCGCTCTCGTAGGGCTTCTCGCCGTTGCGATCGCGGTACCCGGTTGTGGAAGTAGTTCAAAGGCGAAGCCTGGCTACACCATCAAAGCGCCGGTCTTGTGGGCCGGCGCTGGTTCCAATGGCCAGGTCAATTCCGGTATCGAGCCGGCGACTGTCACCGTCGCCACGCTGGGCGAACCGGGTTTCTCAATCGACCTTGCGTCGGTCGAGGCGAAGAGTGCCGGACCGCAGTGGCTGGCAGCCTCTGCATCCGCAGCTGCGGTGGCAACGCTGTTGAGTGGCAAAGACCCTGCGTCGATCGATATGTCGTTCACCATCACCGGACAGATCGATGGCCCCTCCGGTGGTGCCATGTTGACCGTCGCATCGTTGGCAGCGATACGTGGATTGAAACTCGCTGACAAAGTCACGATGACCGGCACCATTTCGCCCGACGGAAGTGTTGGTCGCGTTGGCGAGATCCCGGCAAAACTTCGCGGCGCGGCAAAAGCCGGATACAAGACTGTGCTGCTTCCCATGTCGAACCTCACTGCATCGGGTGAATCGACAACTTCGGACATGGTCGAGTTTGGCCGCACGCTCGGTCTCGACGTTCAGGGCGTTGAAGACATCTCAGTTGCCTTCAAGATCTTCACGGGCGAAACGATTTACCCCGATGCCCCACCGGCGAAACCACAAACAGCGGAGACCACTGCGCTCGTCACCACGCAAACAACTCGACTCCTTGATCGGATTCGCTCAGCAATTACGCCCGCAACAAGTCAGTCAATCGTTATTGAGTTTGGACAGGCGTCGGCCGCACTCGCTGCTGGTGAAATCGGTAAGGCCTACGGACTCGGCGTCGACACCTACACGTTGCTCATTCGCGAGAACGCCACGGCATCTATGAACGCCGAGATCGCGAATCAGGGACAGCAAGCAGGTCTCGAATCATTGAAGAAACTCAGCACAAATCTTGAGATCCTCACGAGCGACGCAATCAAGGCCACTTCAAGCACGTCGGGTCTTGATGCAGTGGCGCAGCTCTCACTCCCCTTTGCCATGGGTTGGTTCACCTGGGCCGATGCAATTCTTGAAGGAATCAACAACTCACTGAAGACCGGTGCGATCACACCAAATTCCTATGGAATTACTGCCGCGGCAATCGCTGAACAACAAGCAGCGCTTGAAGTCTTCGGTCCCGATGCCATTGAAGTTGTTCGCGCGACATCGAATCCAAACATCACGACCACGACGCCGCCGCCCGAGTTCTTGTCGAACTACACGAATTTCTTGATCGCGGCGGGCAACGCGAACAAGGACTATCTCGCCGCAGTGATCGGGTCGAAAGCCACGACCGATTCCAGTGGTGCTCCCGTGTTCACCGCACTTGCATTGAACGCTCTTTCCTCTACCGTCGCCGCTACTCCTCCCGAAACACAGTCAGCCCAAGAAGAGATTCAGCAATCTGCCATCGCAGTGACGTACTTCATCTTTGGCACAGGATTGGTGTCCAATACCGGCGCGAACGGCATCATCGGCACGGGAGTTGGCGCCGACACCCGAAGCACCGTCACGATTCCGGGTCTTATCAATGCAGTGATTCTCGCTGAATCTGGCGTCAAGGCCCTTGTCGATTTGCTCGGAACTCGTTCTATCAACCCGGCCTATCCGCGCTGGTCAGCAACATGGGGCTTTGCGGCCGCAAACGCACTCAACGGTTCTGGACGCGATTCCGCAGGTGAATATCTCGCGCTGAATGAACTTTGGTACGACGGCATTAACTGCTCGGTGCTGTACGCCGCCACGTCGCCGTCGTAGATTCACTCCCGGGCCTACGGACCGGGAGGTGCGATGTCCGATTCGCGACATTCGTTGCGATGGATCGCCATCACAGGCTCCATCGTCGCGGCCCTTCTGCTCATTCCGATCATTGTGCTGTTCTCACTCTTTGTCTTTCGCGACAACCCCGGCGCGAAATCACTCGATGATGCGCTGCAGGCGTTCCGTGATGGAGATACAGCTGCGATCGAATCCATTGGTGCAGTCGTGACCCGACCACCTTCCGGGGTCTATCGGGCCGATGCTTCCGGCAAAGCCTCCATCAGTTTTCCGCCAACCAGC
>JALQSZ010000168.1 GCA_023264135.1 Acidimicrobiales bacterium | reverse complement strand
GCGAGTTCGACGGTGGTGTCGACGTAGGTCCGACCGGGATCGACCATCGTGACGCCTTTTTGCATCCAGGCCTCGTTGGTGCGCCGCCGCAATTCCGCCTCGGCAGCAGCGAGCTGGAGACGATCGTTGACGCCATTGGTGTCGGCCGCATCATCGGCGACGACCGCCGAAACTCGGTAGCCCGCGCCAGCAAGCACCTCCACCACATCGGTCAGGTAGTACTCGCCTTGCGCATTCTCCGGCGTGATGCGCCGGAGCGCCGGGCCGAGCACGCTGGCACGGAAGCAGTAAATCGACGTGTTGACTTCTGTGATCGCCAACTCGCTTTCCGATGCATCGGCGTGTTCGACAACTCGCTCGACACGATCGTCTCGACCCCGCACGACGCGGCCGTAGCCGGTGGGATCGGCAACATTGGCGGTCAGGATGGTGCAGGCGGCATCAGTGCGTTGGTGCATCTCCAACAACGCATTGATGGTCTCGGTGCGAAGCAACGGGGTGTCTCCCGGCAGAACGATGAGGTCGGCGTCGACATCGTCGAGTTCTTCTGAGCTAAACGCCGTGAGCGCAACACCCACCGCGTCGCCCGTGCCTCGCTGCACTTCCTGTTCCACAAATTCGAGCGGAACGTCAGGAGCAGCATCGAGAAGTTTCTTGGTGACTCGTTCGGCGCCGTGACCGACGACCACCACTGCACGCCGAACCTGGGCTCCGGCCAGCGAATCGAGCACGTAGAGGACCATCGCCCGCCCGCACAGCAAATGCAGAGGTTTCGGACGCGTGGATCGCATACGAGTGCCTTCGCCGGCGGCAAGCACGATCGCGGAGAGCGGCCTCGGAGACATGCATGTCTTTCTAGTACGGTCTGCCTCGCCTTACGGGGCCTCGGCAGTCGAGGCTTCACCTTTCGGGGGTGGTGTAATTGGCAACACGGCTGGTTTTGGTCCAGTCATTCGGGGTTCGAGTCCCTGCCCCCGAGCTTTCGTCTCTGTTCGAACAATCCTTTTGCCTGTGGTTTGGCTCACGGTTTCGTCTGCGATCGGAGCGTCGAATCACCAGCGGCTGAGGTCGTTTCGCACCAGAGCGCCGCTTACCGCTACAGTCGCTCCGCCATGGGATCTCTCATTAAGAAGCGCCGCAAGCGCATGCGTA
The DNA here is from genome assembly GCA_023264135.1 of Acidimicrobiales bacterium. Lineage (GTDB taxonomy): Bacteria > Actinomycetota > Acidimicrobiia > Acidimicrobiales > Acidimicrobilacustridaceae > Acidimicrobilacustris. The sequence continues at coordinate 2,895 of JALQSZ010000168.1, read as the reverse complement.
AGAAGAAGCACAAGAAGATGCTGAAGCGGACTCGCTTCCAGCGTCGAGCTGCCGGTAAGTGAGCTCTGGCGTCTCTGACGCCCGCTGTGCCCTATCGATTCTCGTTGACTCCACCCGGCCCGAGAGCCGGGTGGGTCCGCGTACGGGCCCAGAGACCTCTCCCTACCGCATCGGTCAACGCACGTTGCTAGCGAGCAGGACTCGTGCTGGTGACCACACGACCGGGGCCAGCGAAGTCCCCCTCGACAAACCAGGTGGAGCCTGATCCAGCAAGACGAGGACGCTGTCCGGTGGCCTCGGCCAATTCGTCGCGCCATCGGGCCAATTCAGGTGCAACGACGAGCGCGGCCGGTTCAAGATCGTTTCCGTGATCTCCCTGTGGTCCACCGAGCTCGTCCCATGCCCGATACACCGCGGGCGTTGAACACATCACTGGCGGCGTGAGCAAGGTGAAGACGCGATCTTCAAAAGGAAGCGGTGCAATCTGTTCGCCGATTCCCTGCACGCGTGCCCGCCCACCCGCGAGACAAAACGCGACATCGGCGCCAAGCGAAACAGCCTTTTCGAGATCGGTCATTCCCGCCCAATGAAGAATCGCGGCGGCATCGGCCGATCCGCCGCCGAGCCCCGCTCCTGCGGCGATTGTTTTCTCGACACGAACGACCGCGTGTCGGTTCGCGAGTGTGAGCGCCCGACTCACGAGATCATCGGGGCCAAGTTCAAGACGCAGACCATCGGTGCCGACGAAGCTCACGACGGAAGGGCCATCGGTTTCGCTCACCTCGAGCGAATCACCAACATCCAGCGACACCATTTCGGCGTCGATCAAGTGGTAGCCGTCTGCGCGAGTCCCGACGACCCGCAACGAGGTCGTCAGTTTGGCTGGAGCAAACAGGCGAACGGTTCCGTCAGACACGTCCCCCATCGAATCACGTCCCCGCCAGGACCGCTGACGTGAGCGCACCCCATTGCACGACATCGAGGCGCTCGGGACGATCGGAAGGATCGATACCCGCAGCTTCGAATTGTTCTGTCGTGACTTTGGCGGCCAGTGATCGACGCAACATCTTCCGTCGTTGACCAAACGCTGTACGAACGAGATCCATCAACGCGTCGTGGTCGACACTGACAATTGGCGTCGACCGTCGTTCGATACGAACCATGACTGACTCGACTCGGGGCTGCGGGATGAACACCGTCGCGGGGATCCGTGCCGCGATCGATGCAGTCGCCCAAAGCGACAATTTCACCGAGGGAATGCCGTAGGCACCGTCGCCCGCCGAAGCAGCGAGCCGCTCGCCAACTTCTCGCTGCACCATGACCAACATCGTTTCGATCTGCGGTACATCGTCGAGGAGATCAAGGACGATTGTCGTTGCAACGTTGTACGGAAGGTTGGCGACAAGATGCCACTGCTTTTGCGCAGGAAGAATTTCCGACCAGTTGGTGTCGAGTGCGTCGCCGTGAACAACGCGCACACCCAACGGTTCAACGGTTTCGGCCAACACCGGCAAAAGATGACGATCAAGTTCGACGGCGACAACGTTTGCACCAGTTGCTGCGAGTTCAGTTGTTAGCGAACCGACACCTGGACCGATCTCAACAACGTTTGACGATTCGTCGATGTTTGCCAATCGGACGATGCGTCGAACGGTATTCGGATCGGCGAGAAAGTTCTGGCCCAGTGCGCGACTCGGTTCGAGACCATGACGCGCGAGAAGTTCGGTGATGTCGCGTCGAGTCAGTGTCATGTGTTCACCGCGAACCTTCCGCGGAACTGCTCACCCGCAGGTGCCGCCCCAAGGAGCACGGCCGGAGGCCTGCAACAAGCCCGCCGCGATGGCATCTTGATCAGCAGGTGCTGCGTGGTTGGGCGCAACGCCAACAAGGTCGAGACGGCCAATCCGCGCCGCCACTGCATCCCAGCCACCTTGGTAGATCTGATAGGCGCCGAGGTAGGTACCAGTTGGATCAGAGGCCGTGTAGTCGCCGTGCGATTCGCGATTCCGGACACAGGCCAAGAAGGCTGCGTCGGACTGCGCAACCGGTGCTGCAGTGACCACCGGACGAGGCGCAGTCGTGGTCGTGGTCGCCGGCTGCACGACTCGAGGAGCGACGCTCGCCACCGGCGCAACGGTGACGACCGGAGCGACCGGTGCTGGAACCGTGACGACAACAGTCGTGGTGGTGTCTTCGGTGGAAGGCACCGCAGCGACAACAAGGCTCGAATCAGACGAGCTCGCAGATTCGGTCGCGCTGCTCGTGGAGGAACCCTGCAGCATGTCGATCACCAACAACGGCAAACACGCGAGCGTGACGATGAGAGCGATCATCAGTCGGCGTTGCGTCGGGTGCACGGTGGTGTTCAGAACTGCGTCCTTCGTCGAGCAATAGATCCTGGCGACGGCCGAAGGACGCGCTGCGCGACTGCACAGTGCAAACTCCGCCCGGAGCCGTCCGAAGAACCTAGGAGGGTGGTTCGGGACTCGCAACTATGCCGAGCCCCTGCGACACCTCCCGTTCGAATGCGCGTAACCCCTGCTCAGACCGTCGCGCGGGAGTTCTCCACAGCGGGTTGTGATGGGCAAAAAGTCGCGAAACCCCTGCTACGGGAGCCGGTAGACGGTCGCCGCATTTTTCCATGTGACATCGGCCACAACTGCCACGTCGATCCCTTTGGACTCGGCAATTGCCGCCCCCACAACGGGAACCAAGGCCGGCCGATTGGGTTTGCCTCGATGCGGCACGGGAGCCAAAAACGGCGAATCGGTCTCGACCAGCAGCCGATTTGGCTGCCGCAGCAACAATGTCCTGTGCTTTGTTCACAGGCATTTTGGTTGGCATGTCTGGTGCAGCGCCTTTAAACTTGATAATGTTGGGATTTTGTGGGTCTAT
>JALQSZ010000167.1 GCA_023264135.1 Acidimicrobiales bacterium | reverse complement strand
AAGCGAATAAGGAACATTGAGCGTCGGGACTTCACCGGTGCTCCAACGGTTGGTCCAGTAGGCATCCATCGAATTGACCGCCAGATAGCCATTGCCACTGTGCGCGTTCGCGGGATCCACGACATAACGAGGAGCCGTCGCTGCATTGACCTGGGCCAGATTGGATGCAGTGTTGATCAACACCGAGTCGACGCGATGGCCTTCACTCGCGGTCGTCGCGGGCTTGTTTTCTCCGAATGAACCCGAACGATTCCCGCTTGGAAGCGTGGTCGACCAAGATGCCCATGTCGAGCCATCGCCGAGGTTGGTAACGGTGACATTGACCGTCGAACCCGAGGTCGAGATATTTGCCCGGTACCAGGTATTGCGAGAAAGCGCGCCATACCCATTTCCTTGGCGCGACGACTCACCACCATTCGAAATCGTCCAGATACCGCTGTCGTTGCTGTTGCCAGTCGCACTCTGTAAGCGGAGTCCGTATCCGGTCTGGGATCCCACCGTGCCCTGCAACCAGAAGCCGAGACTCACTGCATCGCGACTGCTCGAACTTGGGAAGTACACGTCGTAGGACATGTTGAAGTCGCCGGGGGCATAGCCGTAGCCCGTTCCCGAATACATCCAACTCGAGTTGGCATAGGTACGAATCGTGTTGGCGCCCGTGTCATTAACAATGCTGACCGTTCCGGATGTGACTCGACCCGGCGAGCTCATTTCATCGATCGGTTGGGGCAACGAGGTGATCGGCAAGGTGATTGCCGAAGACGTGTTCTTGATGGTGACCGACGCGGCATCGAACTGCACGGTGTCGCCTACATCAGGCACGTTCAAATACAGCGTGAGTTGCGCTCGACAGGACACGCCGGTGACATCGAACGACACCTGCTGCCACGTCGGTGTCACGGTGAAGGACTGGGAATAGTCGTAATTATTCTGCGTCGAACAGTTCGCTGCGGTTCCCTGCTGTGCAAACCAAAGAATTGCCCGACCATTCGAGGAATCGTTTGACTTCACCCACGCGCTGACGTGATAGGTCGCACCGGAAGTCGATGGAAGTGCGACCGTCTGCGCAAGACCCGCGTAGTTCACCGAGGAGTTGGCGTTTTGATTCCACAGATTGACGTAGGACGCGCCCTGATCATTCGATGGCGCAGTTCCGCTCACGTTCGAGGAAACAAAGCCCGTGCTCGTACTCCACGATGAGGTAGTTCCGGTTTCGAAATCACCGTTAATCAACACCTCAGTTGTTTCGCCGTCGCCATTCGGGAAAACGTTGCCGGTGTTGCCGGATTCGAAATCGGTGTTCGGGAAAACATCTGTCGACACACCAGTCTCGAAATCCGGATTCGAAATCAGATTTGTCGGACCAGTCGACTTCTCGTAACCCGGATCGTCGTTCGCGGGTTTCGACTGCTTCGCATCGAAGGTGCCATCGATGATTGACGTGTAATCCGGTTCAAATGTGCCCGTCGGCAGACTCGACGCGGAATCGAATCCACCTGTCGGATCGTTGTTGACTGCACCCTTTGCGCTCACGCTGACAGTGATTTCGTTTGAACCACCACCAACACCCAGTGCAATAAGTGCCGTCACCGGGAAGTGATTGCCACCCATCGACACCGTTGCGTTCGCACCGAGTTCAAGAGAGAAGTGACTTCCGTCTTTCCCGATGTGAACACTGACGCTGTCGAGCGTGAAACCACCGCTCTTCATATTCACCGGAATCGTGGAATCGAGAGAGAAGTCGCCGCTCGAATACCAACCGGTGCACGTAATCGACGCGTCGGCGTTCGCGTTACCGGTGGCTTTCATGAGATTCGCCGGAATCGACATCGTTCCGGTCATCTCATTGAGATTTTGATCCAACGCCAGTTCAACGCCATTCATGATGACTTCAGGGCTGAAGGAAAGATCGCTCCATGCCCAACCATCGATTGTCGTGTTGCCAATCGTGACGCCACCGCTCGACGCGTCCGAATCGACATCACCACCGGGAGCAATCTGGGCCATGACGAGACCCGAATTGGTCCATTCCGCACATCCACCTGAGCTCACCGTCGTGATGCTTGGAATCGAAACAGTGAAGTAGCCGCAGAATTCGACATTGAAACCCGAGTTCTGTGACGACAGATCGGGCATTTCAAGGTCTTCACTAAACGAGTCGTCGCGTGCGCCCTTCCACATCGTGAAGTTCGTGTCGTGCATCGAGATGTTGTTAAACGTGACGTCGTCAGGAAACGCGTCGAAGCGCGCCCACGAACCATCGGTGAGGAACGCGCCATCGGTTGACATATGCGGAATCGGGCTTGGGAAGGTTGCCGAACCATTGGTGAATCCGAGGAAGATGCCTTCGGCTTCGGGACAGTTCTCTTCAAGAGGGCAGGAGTTGCTCAACGAAAAGTCGGTCGTCAGCGAGGAACCTGTCGAGGAGTTCTGCCACGTAAGTTCAGCAATTGAAACGTTCCACTCCAGTTCGCCCTTCGTGTCGGTGATCAATCCCGAAAACTTGTTGGGATCGACCGTCAGCGAGGCAATACCCGGAGCGACCCACGGCGGTGAGGTGGTCCACGGATCACCAGCACTCGTCACAACTGTGGCCGTCCAGTTGTTTTGGTCTTTGTAATCAACGGTGGTCTTGAGTGTCCACGAGTTGTTGGTTGAGAGCGTGAAATAGAACGTGCCACTCGAGGTGGGAGCCGAAACGGATGCCGTACTGAAATCTCCGGGTTCGCCTGCATCCGCAGCTGTCGGCGCAAGCCCACCGCCCTGCGAGAATCCGAACTGACCTGCAGCGATTGACGAACCCGCGCCGACATTGACGCCACCGGGAACATTCGCGATGTCGCCGATCATGCTGTAGCGCGGTTGACTCAGCGGTTGCCCGTTCACGATCCAACCGGCGCTTTGGAAATAGCCACCAAAGGGCACCGGCGTGCTTGCCACTGCCGCAACGCCTCCAACGCTGAGTTCAAACGCGTCGGAGGATGCGAACGAACCGCTCAACACGATCTTGCTGTCGCCATTCGTGAGGAAATACGACAGCTCTTTGATGTTCGTGAGCTCTCCGCCCACCGGACGATCGAAGTTCACTCGCAAGTCAGCAACCGACTGCCAACCCGTCGGCATATCAATCAGCGATTCACCTGAAGCAAGAAGTCGGATCGATCCGGAGATCTCGCCACGGTCGAACGAAACCACACCAGTGACAAAACCCATCGTGACGGGCTCGTCAGAACCGAGAATGGTTCCGCTCGCATCGTTCGTTTCGAGATCGAAGCGATACGGACCACCAACAACGAGATCGCCTGTTGCCGTCACCTTCTCTTGCGAGATGCGCATCGGCGCGCGCAGATCCCACACTTCGATTCCGTTCAATGCCGTGATTGAGCCGCGGAGGTCGCCGGTCTCTGAAGAGAGAGTGGGCAGTTCATTCGGTGCGAACTCGGCGAGATCAGAACCATGCGCGTTGAGGTTCCAGTTACCGGAGTCAACAAACCACAATCCTGTCCAGACATTCATCGGGAACATTCCGCCAACATTCACGGTTGTCGAACCGGTGACACCAGGGTTCGACTCATGCATGTCGATGCGAATGTCGCGCACCTTCGATTCACGCAAAGAACCTGCACCAGCGTTACCGGTGATCGACCACGAATGGTCAGAACCAATCTCGGCAGCATTTACGGCGACACCGTGGTAGTCGCCGCTCAACATCACCGGTGCGCCGGCGAACTGGATCGATCCAGCAATCGGCAGCATGTACGTGTCGTCTTCACTAAGGCGAGCGGTGCCAGAAAGAGTGTTCGATCCACGAGCGGAAGTCAGCGCGACATCTCCAACAAGCGCTTGCTTCGCAGTTGCACCTTTTGAATAGGTGACGTGCACAGTCGTCGACTGATTCCACGCCGGAACAATTTCAGGCTGCGCAGAAACTCCGACGCTGACATCGGATACGACCGCTGAAGCTTTGTTCGTAATCGACCCAGAAGATTCGCCCTGTTGCAGCGCAACACCAGCTACTGAACCATTTGAATTGTCGATGGCGATTGTCCAGTTCGCGTCGTCGGTAAACGCGTACTCACCTTCCAACACAATGAGTGCGGGACCATCGAG
>JALQSZ010000166.1 GCA_023264135.1 Acidimicrobiales bacterium | reverse complement strand
GCTTGCAAACGCAAACGGTAGGCCAGACTCCGATGCCCGTCGGGGACCGATTGGCCGCGGAAGACATCAAAGAGCGACAGATCGACAAGGAGTGGGCCAGCGGAGTCACGAATTGCCGAAGCGATCGTTGCCGCAGTTACCGAATCATTGACCTCAAAGGCGAGATCAAGGTCGCTCGATGGATAGCGACTGATGTGGTGATACCGGTGCTCACCGTGCGGGACCGCAAGTACAGCTCCGAGGTCGAGTTGCAACCACGCGACTCGTTCGCGAAGGCCAAGCGCATCGAGAACTCCGGGATCAATCTCCCCGATCTCACCAACTACGACTCCCCCGCTCACCAGCACACCACTGCGACCTGAGTGCAAACCAGCCGGAGGAGTCGACTGATCGATCACGACCTCGTGCAACCCAAGCGTTTGGGCCAACACGGTCCAGATCTTCGCCACTGCTGTTGCATCGGAACCAGCGAGTGCAACTGCAAGATGTTCACGTTCATCGGGAAGCGTGTTTCCTTCAGACGGAACTCCGAAGGCCTTTCCGATTTCAAACAGCGCTGCCGAATCGATTCGATGCGATTCGTTATAGGCAATTGCACGCAATAAACCCGGACGAAGCGACGTGCGCAGAATGCTCTCTTCAGCAGCGAGCGGATTCGTGACCGTCACCGCTTCGGCAGGAAGACCACAACGGGCAAGGTCACCTGGAGCAAGGAACGGCAGTGGCATCGCCTCATGCACACCGAGGCCCACCAGAATCTGGCGAATGATGCGCCGGTCGCGTTGAAGCGGTGTCAGCGAACCCGTATGAGCTGAGGTTGGCGCACGCCCGACAATGCGGCTGTAACCGAAATGGCGCGCGATTTCCTCGATGACATCGGTTTCGGTGGTGGTGTCGGGCCGGAATGTGGGAACGCTGACCGAGAGGACATCGGCCTCATCGGAAGGAGCGCATGCGAAGCCAATCGGCGTGAGGAGCGAAACAATTTCATCGGTACTGATGGCGGTACCGAGCAATTGATTCACGCGCCGCGTTCGAACTCGAACGACGGGCGCTGCTGGAAGATCGCCTTCGACCGTGAGCGCACCGCTGACAAGGCGTGCACCCGATGGCGCCAGCAGTTCTGCAAGGCGTCGAGCAGCAAGATCGACAATCTCCGGATCGACGCCGCGTTCAAATCGAGCAGACGCTTCCGAACGAAGCCCCATGAACTTCGATGAGCGAGCGATCGCCATTGGCTGCCACCACGCGCACTCAAGCAAAACGGTCGATGTGGTCTCGGAAATTTCCGTTGACGCACCACCCATAACTCCAGCGATACCAATCGGGGAATCTGCAGCATCGGCGATTACGCCATCGCGACCACCGGTAAGGGTGCGTTCAATTCCATCGAGCGTGGTGATCGTTTCGCCGTCGCGCGCCCAGCGAACCCGAAGCGCACCATTTGCAACCTTGGCGAGGTCATAGGTGTGATTGGGCTGACCAAGTTCAAGCATGACGTAATTCGATGCATCGACCACGTTGTTGATGGGACGCATACCGAGCGCAGTAAGACGGTCAGCGATCCAACGCGGCGAAGGCTCGACGTTGATTCCTTCGATTACTCGAACATGAAACAAGCCGCAGAGGTCAGGGTCGATGATGTCGACCGACGCAATCGACGCTGCATCGCCAGCCACCTCGTCGACAACTGGCGTTGGAATTGCGAAAGGAAGACCCAGGCGTGCAGCAAGATCACGAGCAACGCCAGCGACTGACATTGCATCGGGTCGGTTGGGATTGATTTCAAGATCAAACAGCACGTCGGGGGTGATGCCGAGCGCTTCGACAATTGGCGTACCCAATGAAAGCGATGGATCGAGAATGTAGATACCTGAATGATCTTCACCCAAGGCGAGTTCGCGGCCGGAGCACAACATGCCGTTCGACCATTCGCCTCGCATTTTACGACGAGCGATTTCCATGCCATCGGGCATCGTGGTGCCGAGGGTTGCGAGCGGAACGATGTCGCCAACGGTGAGGTTTGTTGCACCACAGCAAATCTGCAGTGCTTCGCCATCGCCAAGATCGACATCGACGAGTTGGATTTTGTCGGCATCGGGGTGCTTGCGGAGTTCAAGCACTTTGGCGGTGACGATGCCGTCGAGCCCTTCACCAATGCGTTCGATCGATTCGACTGCCATACCGAGATCGCTCATGACATCGCCCAAAGCAACGGGATCATCGCTGGGGAATGGCGCGAACTCCTGCAACCAAGAAAGGAGGACCTTCATGACGGAAACTGCTCCAAGAATCGAACGTCACCGGTATACATCTCGCGGATGTCGTCGACACCGTGACGCATAAGCGCCAAACGATCGAGACCGAACCCGAATGCAAACCCTGACCACTCTTCGGGATCGAGACCAACATTGGTGAGCACGGTTGGGTGCACCATTCCGCAACCACCAAGTTCAAGCCAACCGGTTTGACCGCAAGTACGACAACCGTTTCCTTCGCAGAACACGCAATTGATGTCGTACTCGGCGGAGGGTTCGGTGAACGGGAAATACGACGGACGTAAGCGCGAATGAATTGAGCCACCGAAGTAGGCACTCGTAAACGCTTCGAGAGTTCCGGCCAGATCGGCGAACGAAATATTTCGATCGACTACAAGACCTTCGATCTGATGAAACACGGGCATATGCGATGCATCGGCCGTGTCGCGTCGATAAACACGACCAGGCATAACCGCATAGATCGGCGGTTCGCCATCGGTCATCACACGGATCTGCACCGGCGACGTGTGCGTACGCAGCAACACTGTTTCGGGATCACCGAGATCGACATACAAGGTGTCCCACATTCCGCGTGCTGGGTGAGCTGCAGGAATGTTGAGCGCTTCGAAGTTGTACCAATCGGTTTCAACTTCTGGACCCTCAGCAACGGTGAAACCCATTCCGATGAAGACATCGACAAGGCGATCCCAGGTTTGGGTAACGAGATGAAGTGAACCGCGTTCGGGTAGATCAACGAGTTCGGTGAGATCGAGATGCTCGGCAGCGACGCGCGCAGCGCGTTCTGCTGATTCGAGATCGACGCGACGTTCGAGCAGAGCAGCTTCGATTGCCTCGCGAACATCGTTCAGTGCTGCGCCTGCGATCTTGCGTCCGTCGGGATCGAGGGCACCCATCCCCTTTTTGAGGACGGTGAGTTCGCCCTTCTTCCCCAGAAGGTCGGCTTCCACGGTGCGCAGGTCATCGACAGAGGCTGCAGCAGCGATTCGAGCGGGCGCCTCGGCCCCGATTCGTTTGATGTCATCGATCATCGGAGCGAAAGCCTTCTAGCCACGGGTCGGTGGGTCCAATTCATTTTGAGGGTGTTCATGCCATGCGGCGCTGACGTGCCGCCTCGAAGAGTACGACGGCTCCGGCGATTGCAGCGTTTATTGATTCGACCGACGACTGCATCGGGATTGTCACCGACGCTGAGGACTGCGCGACAACGTCTGCGGCGAGTCCGTGTGCTTCTGATCCGATCAGAAGGGCGACCGAACCGGAAAGATCGACAGCCTCCGGAGCCATTCCCCCGCTCACCACCGTCACCACAATGCTGCGACCTGCGGCACGAAGTTGTTCGAGAGCGATTTCGACCACGGCCACTTCTGCGATCGGCAGTCTGACAATTGATCCCGCCGCCGCACGCACGGCCTTGGGGCCGAAGGGGTCGGTGGAGGTTCCAGCGAATACCACACCAGCGCAACCCGCTGCCTCGGCAGTACGAATCAACGTTCCTGCATTCCCCGGATCGGAAAGATCAACGAGCACGAGTACAGGACCGTCGAGTGCAGCGATCGCTGGAATTGTCGAAACGGTTCGCAGTCCGAGTGCGAGCACGCCTTGGGGGGCATTGGTATCGCTTACCGAGGCAAAGACTGACGACGCAAGGCCCCAGACGGGAATGCCAGCGGCATCGGCGTCGCGGACAACCGTTCGCAACGGCGAGCGATCGTCGACCTGTTCCCATTGGTCGAGATCGACATACAACTCATCGAGTTGCGCTCCAGCAGAAAGGAGTTCGGCAATCGGCACTGGTCCTTCAAGAACAAAGCGACCGGCCTCAAGACGCGCCTTACGGCGCCCC
>JALQSZ010000165.1 GCA_023264135.1 Acidimicrobiales bacterium | reverse complement strand
GAGCGCGGCTTTGTGGCGGTCACACTTCCCGAACGCCCCCACAACATTGGTTTCCCATCCCTCTTCACCGGCTACTGGGATCCGATCGTTGAAGCCTGTGCAGAAACCGACACCGTGATCGCGCTGCACGTGGGATCTTCCGGCGGGTATCCCTCGCCTGAAGCGGCACCGTCCCTGCAGTTGGGTGCAACGATGTTCGGACAGCTTTCGTTGGCCGCTTGTGCCGAATGGCTGTGGTCGGGTTACGCGCTCAAGTACCCAAATCTGAAGATCACCATGTCCGAAGGTGGCATCGGGTGGGTCGCAATGTTGCTCGATCGACTCGACAACATCATCGACCGCTCTGGTTATGGCCTCGGATGGGAAACTCGGCCTGCCGATGTATTGCTCCGTAATTTCTGGTTCTGCACCCTTGATGATCCGTCGACAATCGTGACGCGACATCGAATCGGCGTTGAGAACATCATGTTTGAGACCGACTATCCGCATGGCGACGGAACATGGCCTGACACTCAGCAGGTTGTCGCCGACACCTATGGTGACCTGCCGGCGAATGAATTGCGCGCGATTCTTTGTGAGAACGCTGCACGAGTCTTCCGGCATCCACTTCCAAATGAAGTGCTGCCGCGTTAAGCGGTCGCAGTGATCGCCGTTTCTCGCAGCGCGTATTTCAAAACTTTGCCGCTTGCGTTAAGCGGGAATTCATCAACGACAAAGACGTGTCGGGGGACTTTGTAGTTCGCCATTGACTCCCGACTCCACGCCACAATGTCGGCGGCGGACACGGCTGATCCTGGCTTTGCGATGACAAACGCAACGCCAATTTCGCCCATTCGATTGTCAGGAATGCCAAGAACCGCGACCTGACTCAATTCTGGATGTGTGAGAAGGATGTTCTCGATTTCTGCGGGATAGGCGTTGAATCCGCCGACGATGAACATGTCTTTCATGCGGTCGGTAATGCGGAGGTTGCCGGCTTCGTCCATCACGCCGATATCGCCGGTGTGGAGCCACCCTTCATCGTCGATCGCCTCAGCCGTTGCTTCGGGATTACCGATGAATCCCTTCATGATGTTGTAGCCGCGGATCAGCACCTCACCCGGTTCGCCGGCGGGCACTGCGTGACGGTTCTCGTCGGCGACGATGACTTCAACATCGGGAATGGCGCGTCCGGCGGTATTGGCAATGATTTCGGGATCATCGGTATGGCGACACATCGTTGCGATGCCGGTCGCTTCGGTGAGCCCGTAGCCAGTCACGATGGTTTTGAACGTCATCTCCGAACGCATGCGATGAATCATCTCGACCGGAACAGTTGCTGCGCCGGTGACGGAAAGGCGAAGGCTTGAAAGGTCGTAGGAGTGAAGATCGGGATGGTCGAGCATCGTTTGATAAATCGTGGGCGGCCCGGGGAGCATCGTGATCTGCTCTTCTTCCACCCGACGCATCACCGAAGGCACATCGAAGATCGGGTGGGGGAGGTTGGTTGCTCCCATCAGGATGCAGGCCAAGATGCCCGACTTGAGACCAAAGCCGTGAAAGAACGGATTGATGATGAGGTAGCGATCGCCTTCGGTGAGTCCGACAACTGTCGACCAGCTCCAGTACGCGCGCACGCTTGCACCATGCGTGAGCATGGCGCCCTTCGGCAGACCGGTGGTTCCAGAGGTGAACAAGATGTCGCTGAGGTCATCCGGTGTAAGAGCGCTGGCTCGCAACGCCGCTGCATCCGCGGGAACCTCGTTTGCTTTCGTAAGAAACTCGCTCCACGAAATCGTGTTTGGTCGGGCAGGACCTTGCAGTAGCACGACGTGCTCGAGAGACGGCAGTTCCGAGCGATCACCAAGGAGTTCTACGTAATCAGTACCGAGGAATTCGGAGACCGTAAAGAGGAGACGCGCGCCGGAGTTGTTGAGAATGTATGTGGCTTCTGGGCGTTTGAATCGTGTGTTCAGGGGAACGAGAACAGCGCCACTTCGATGGATTGCGCACGCGGCGATGACCCACTCGGCAATGTTCTGGGCCCAAATAGCGACGCGATCACCAGGCGCGATGTCGAGCGCAATGAGCGCACGTGCGGCTTCGTCAACACGTTCCAGAAGTTCAACGTACGAAAGTCGGAGATCTCCGTCGACGAGTGCCTCACGTTCTCCGAATCGCTCGGCCGCGACTTCGAGTGCTGCGGCGACCGTCGGGGGCAGGGCGGTGGCGTCGAACGATTCGATATCGGTAGTCACGGAGTTCTCCAGAAGCGGGTGTGGCGGCGCACTATTGAACCACGGTTCAACGCTTCGATGTAGGGTTCACAGGTGCTGCGACGCGGTCAAGGGGCCCTGTTGCATGCTTGGTCTTCAAAGGAGATGGCTCCACAATGAGTGCTGATGTTTGGCGGACTGGATCGCAGTCAACGATTCCCGAACTGTTGTTGCGCCGACTCGAGAGCGACCCAGACAGCCAGTATCTCGACGTCTGTGGTGACACCGTTACCGCTGCCGAGGTGTACGACATTGCTTCTCGACTTGCGGGTGCGTTCGTCTCGATGGGCGTCTCGAAGGGCGATCGTGTTGCGACGCTGATCGAAAATTCGATCGAAGCCGTGTACGCCTGGTGGGGAATCATTCTCGCTGGCGGTATCGCCGTTCCTATTAATACGGCGTACAAAGGCGAATACCTTCGCCACCAGTTGGCCGATTCCGGTTCGCGAGTGGTGGTCGTGGCATCAGAGTTCTTTGATCGTCTCGAGGTCGTTGCGCCCTCGGTGGACTCGTTGCAGCACGTTGTGGTGATCGGAGACTCCCTCGCTCCAATCTCTGGAACGTCAACGAGTCGCTGGTCTGAACTTCTGACCGCTGAAGCAAATGCTCCGTCGCTTACGACAAAGCCGTCCGATCTCGGCACCTTTATCTATACCGGTGGCACGACTGGCCTCTCGAAGGGCTGCATGTTGAGCCACAACTATCACGAGGCGCTCACGCGTCAGATCGGCATCTGCTGGGAACGCACGGCCGAGGATGTTGTGTGGACCCCATTGCCGATGTTCCATTTCAATGCCATCACCACTGCAGTGTTAGGTCCACTGGTGTTCGGCGGTCGTTCTGCGATTTATCGCCGATTCTCTGTGTCGAATTTCTGGCCAGAGATGAATCGCGTCGGAGCAACGATCACGTCAACTCTTGGAACGATGGCCTACCTGCTGGCTCACGATGTTGATCGTCCGGAAATGCCCCGTTCTGGCGCGCCTGAAGCGAATACGTCACTCCGATTGCTTGGGGCTGCTCCGATGCCGGTCGAAGTTGACGACATCATGAAGAACCGGTTTGGGCTCAAGACGTTCAGTGCGGCGTACGGAGTAACCGAAGCAAGTCTCATTTCGTGGCAACCGCCAGGCGGGTACAACAAGCCCAACGCTGCTGGTGTCATTAACGACGAGTATTTCGATGTTCGAATCTTCGATGATGACGACAACGAATTGCCGCGTGGTTCACGAGGCGAAATCGTTATTCGTCCGAAACGTCCCGAGGTCATGTTCGCCGGATACTGGGGCCGACCCGAAGTCACCGTCGAAACCAGTCGCAACTGGTGGTATCACACCGGCGATGTCGGCATTATCGACGAAGAGAACTTCTTGTTTTTCGTTGACCGTAAAGCCGATTATTTGCGACGCCGTGGCGAGAACATCGCGAGTTTCGAAGTTGAGTCGATCATCATGGGTCACGGTCAGATCGCCGATGTTGCGGTGCACGCGGTGCCGAGTCCATTGACCGAAGACGATCTCAAGATCACCGCCACGTTGGTCGATGGTGCAACCGTCACCGAAGAGGAATTGTTCCTCTGGTGCGTTGAACAATTGCCGTATTTCGCGCTTCCTCGCTACATCGAGTTCCGTAACGAACTTCCTCGTTCACCAGTGGGCCGAGTCTTGAAGCGTGAGCTGCGTGATGAAGGCGCCACCCCAACAAGTTGGGATCTCGAAGCATCTGATGTGAAATTCGAAAAGCGCTAACTCAGTTTTTCGAACGTTGCGCGAGTTGTTCGCGTAGATCGGCGACCCGCTCTGCAATCCACGGTTGTTCGATTGACCACTGTTGCTGCTCGAGTTCCACTCGTGCCGCGTCTACGTGAGAG
>JALQSZ010000164.1 GCA_023264135.1 Acidimicrobiales bacterium | reverse complement strand
AAGATCACTGGTGCTGTCGCCATGGCTCCATCCTGCCCGACAGCGAACAACCCGTGAACGCCAAGCGAATTCATGGGGCGGAAGGAATCCGATGGGGAACATTTGGGCCTCGGATGATAGAAAGAAGGTCTCGTGTCGGCCAACGGTCGGCGTAGAAGTTCCCGAGGAGGTGACCCACATGCCAGCAAGCGAGCCCCCAAGTATGCGCGTTGTGTCGTGTGTCGCCTTCTCCCTTTCTCTCTGAACGTTTCGGCGCGGAGTGTGAAGTGGAGTGGGCCTCGTCCACCCGTTTTCCAGTTCCGGAGTCCGTCATGCCGCAGACACTCAATGCCCCGCGTGCGATAGCGCAACGCCGCAAGCAACGAACCAAGCGCCTTCTTGCCCTTGAGGCCGTCGCCGAGTCCCTTCTTTCTGTTTCGGGACTCACGGGCGCGCCTGTCGTTCATTCCTCGGGAATCGAAGTGGGCCGTCTTGTTGATCTTGTTGTTCGTTGGGAAGGCGAGCCGTATCCGCCACTTACCGGACTCGTGGTTCGTGTTGGCCGTCAGCTCACATGGGTGTCGGCCGACAAGATCGGTGAACTCGAACAACGACGCATCGTGTTGCGTTCGGCCAAAGTTGACCTTCGTGAGTTCGCTCGGCGCGACAACGAAGTGAAACTCGTCGACGATGTCATCGATCATCAGATGGTCGATGTTGACGGCGTGCGCGTGTTTCGTGCCGCCGATCTTTTCCTTGCTCGAGTTGGTGGTGGGTATCGATTGGTGGGAGCCGACGTTGGGTTCTCCACATTGGTGCGGCGACTTGGTCCCGCGCGCTGGCGCGCTCGGCCCCATCCCGATCGTGTTATCGACTGGGCAGCAATTCAACCGTTCTCTGATCCCGGCGAACCGGTGCGATTGAGTCGAGCCAACAGCGAACTTCGCCGCTTGCGGCCTGGTGAACTTGCTGACCTTCTCGAGGAACTTGGCCGATCGCAGCGACAGGAACTTCTTGCTGCCCTTGATGCCGAAACCGCTGCCGATGCCCTTGAGGAAATGGAGCCGGATGAACTTTCGGTCCTGCTTCGAGACGCTGATCCCGAACAGGCGGCTTCGCTGTTGTCGGAAATGGAACCCGACGAAGCGGCCGAAGCACTTCGTGATCTGGACGATGAAACCAGAGACGAACTGCTCGCCGCGATGGATCAAGAAGACGCGGAAGTACTCGTCCGCCTTGTGAGTTACGACGAAGAAACCGCTGGTGGTCTTATGACGACCGCGTTGTTCGCATTCGACGCTGACCTCACCGTCGCGGACGCTCGGCTTCGACTTGAAGAAGCGGAAGACATCGCCCGTCTTGAGTCGGTTCTCGTTCTTGATGGCGACGGAACGCTTCTCGACGACATCTTGATGATCGATCTATTCATGGCAAGCGCAGAGGACACGCTTCGCTCGCTCATCGGATCACCATGGCCCGTTACTGTCACCGTCGACGCAGCGATTGAAGACGTGATCGAGTCCTTCGTTGAAAACCGCGGATCGTCGATCGTGGTTGTCGATGAGGAAGGTCGACCAATTGGTCGAATTCTCGCCGACGATGTTGTCGACGCGTTGCTTCCGCATCACGAATCCAACCGCCGCCCATTCACGCGATTGCTTGCTTGAACTGAGCTGTCATGACCGATCCGACCAACGACTCCCCGAAGCCGACGAGCGCGCGCACAGCGGCGCCCAAGCGTCGTCGTCGATGGATGATTTGGCTCGCCGTTCTCGGACCAGGCCTCATTGCCGCCAACGCCGGAAACGATGCCGGCGGTATTGCGACCTACGCCTCGGCGGGTTCGGAATTCGGGTACCGAACGCTCTTCGTGATGTTGTTGGTCACCATCGCGTTGATCATCGTGCAAGAAATGTCGGCACGTCTTGGCGCACATACCGGCGAAGGACTGATGTCGCTCATTCGCGAGCAGTTCCCACTTCGCGCTTCCGCGTTCGCAATCATTTGTTTGCTCATCGCAAACCTTGGTCTCGTTGTTTCTGAATTTGCCGGTATCGGCGCTGCGTTCGAACTCTTTGGCGTTTCCCGGTACATCTCGATTCCTATTGCCGCTGTCGCGATTTGGGCTGTCGTTGTTTTCGGCAATTACCGCTACGCGGAACGCGTTTTTCTTCTCTTGGGCCTCGCATTCATTACCTACCCGATCGCGGCGATCCTCGGGAAACCCGATTGGGGTCAGGTCGTAAGCAACACGTTCATTCCGCACATGCTGGGAACCAAAGAGTTCCTCTTCCTTGTGGTGGCGCTTATTGGAACAACCATCACGCCGTACATGCAGCTGTATCAAGCCGCGGCTGTTGCTGACAGCGGTAGCGGGCCAGAGGAATACCGAATGGTGCGTATCGACACCATCACCGGAGCGGTGTTCGCCAACATCATTTCGATGGCGATCATCGTGGCGACTGCTGCGGCCATTGGTGGAACCGGTCCACTCGAGTCTGCAAAAGAAGCGGCGCAAGCACTTGAACCGGTCGCAGGTTCCGCTGCCGAAATTCTGTTTGGTATCGGGCTTCTTGGGGCCTCTGCACTCGCTGCAGCAGTGGTTCCGCTCGCGACGTCTTACGCGGTTGCCGAAGCCGTGGGTGTTGAACGATCGGTTTCGAAAACCTTCCGTGAGGCTCCGTTGTTCATGGGACTCTTCACGGCATTGATCGTTGTGGGCGCGTCGGTGGCGTTGCTGCCTGGCAACTTGATCTCACTGCTGATCAACATGCAGGTAATCAATGGTTTGATCACGCCGATCATTCTGATCTTCATTCTGATTTTGGCGAATCGACGAGCGGTACTCGGAAGCGCGGCAAACGGACCCAAGTTTCGGGTTGCTGCGCTCGTCTGTGTTGTCGTCATCGCGATTCTTGCGGCAGTCGTGTTGGTCCAAACCGTTGCTGGGTGGTTCGGCTACGCGTGATGTTGGGTTGTTAGAACCCGATACCGCCCTTGGTGCCGCCACCTTGTTGGACGCCTTCTGATGGTTGCACCATCACCCAACCGGTTCCGCCGAACGACATTTGGAACGTTTCGCCAGAACCTTTACCAATGAGTGATTTGAAGTTCACGTCGCTCTTCAAATTCATCTGCACATCTTTGGTCCACATCACCACTGCTTGCGGATCGGCGAACGTTGGCGCGGATGCAACATCGAGAACAACTGGGGGGCCATCGACCACAATCGCCACATAACCGGTTCCCGATAAGTAGGTGTTGAACAATCCGCCGGCAAACGCACCCGCGCTTCCGATTGAGCGGATGTCAGCAGTGACCGATGCGCTGTAGGCGAGAACATTCGCGCCGTTCACCGAGATTGCATCGTTCTCGAGATACATGATCTTGATTTCCTGCGCCATGTTCGCAAGAAACACTTCACCAGTTCCGGTGACATCCATCGCCGTGACGCCTTCACCGGTGACTTTCGATTTCAACCAATTCGACGCGCCACCCGACCCAGCATGCGTGAACTGCGCATCGCCCTGGTAGGCAACCATCGAACCCACCTGCGCTTTGATTGGTCCGTATTTCAGATGGACCTTCAACAGTTTTGAATTCTGCAGAGTGAAGGGATCCTGCCCTTCTGTCTCTTTATATTCAGTGAAATCAGCGTGGATCATGGCAGTCGTCCTTCCGTCGGGAACGTCGTCACGGTCAGTGGCTCGTCTTGTTTGGTAGTGCGTTGAGCCAAAACGGAGCGTAGGCGAGCAGTGACGCTCGCGTCTCGGAAACATTTGGAGTCGCCGACGCCAAATGGAAGGCTCCGGTCATGGATTACCTCCGGATCTGGGCTGATGCCGACGGTGAAAGTCACTTTGAGGAGGTCACGCTTGAACGAGTGGTGAATCCTGCCGAACGTGGAGTGGCGGAGTTATGGGTCTCACCCGGCATCGACGTGAGTCGGGTGCAGTTTCTTACGGTGCAGGCTCTCGATCAGGTTCCCGCACCTCATAACGCGCCTCGCCGACAGTTCGTTGTCTTTCTCGATGGATGGGTGCGCATCACCACAAGCGATGGCGAAACACGCACGCTCCCGGCGGGCAGTGTGGTTCTGGCCGAGGATGAACATGGCAAAGGCCACATCACCGAACTCGAACCAGGAGTCAGGCGAGTGCTGCAGATTCCTTTCGAATCGGCGAACTAAGTCGT
>JALQSZ010000163.1:254-4193 GCA_023264135.1 Acidimicrobiales bacterium | reverse complement strand
GACGCCGGCCAACGATGCACTTCAGCTCGTTCGGGAAGCGGGATCACCGCATTCGATTCCACCATCGCTAATGGAAAGACCCACGCTGACTCGTCGATACCAAGACGAGTTGCGGTACCAACAGTTGTGAAAATAAGGGCCGCCGCCTGATCGACATTCCATTGAGAAATCAGCCACTTGGGATACGGCGCCGCAATCATCCGATTGGTTTCCGACTCAAAGGCAATGTCGTCTGAGGAAAGTGCACGCGCATCCCAACCTGCCGGAGCGCTCGCCGCAATTTCAGCAAAGCGTGCCCACAAGTCGCCGAGCGCGCGCTGATGCGCTCCAGTCGAGCGACCCAACTGATGACGAAGTGCTGATTCGATAATGGCGTATTGGTGCGCAGCGGTTGTGAGGTTGCGATCGATTTCGATCTGCGAGATCACCATTTCCTTCGGCGCGATGACTTCGTCTGGATCTGCACCGTTCGCAAGTGTCGGTGCATCTGGAACCGAGTCTCCGGCTTTCCCAGCACGAACACCCGACCAGCGGTTTTCACCACCAACAACAACCGCGACCTCGACTGCCCCCGACTGCACGTCGGTTGCAGCACGCGCCAACAGTGATTGCTGCAGCACCCCGAGTTCGCTTCGTATCGTTCGCGCATCAGATGCGCCGATTGACGCTGCGATTGCTCGACCCGGATCCGACTCTGGCCAGGTCCCATGAGGAACGAGCACGGAACCGACGAGTGCTCCAACTGCATCCGCGGAGCCAGTCGACTCGAGCGCGTTACGCACTGCTTCGACCATGAGGTCGGTCGCCGACGTGGCAACGAAGTCCGGACCGTCGCGATGCACGATTTCCGATGCACCGATTACGACTGGCGTTTGCGGATCGAGTTGCTGCGAGTTCGTCATTGTCACACTTTCGATCGGAGCGAGGTAAAGAACATGGCGACGGTCGGATTGAAGATGTCGGCACGTTCCCATTGCAAGAAGTGACCAGCACCGGGAATCACGAGAGGTCCCACGCGATTGGTGAACGCAACTTCACAACAATGAATGAAGTCGGGGCCGACAACCTGATCGTCTGCTCCGTAAAAGAGCAGAGTCGGAATTTCTACTTTGCGGTCGAGAATCGGAAACTCTTCAGCTGTTCGCCCGTATCCAAGTTGGTACACCGCCCACCCAGCACGAAGTCGTGCCTCGTCACCCCATGGTTCGGTCATGAAGTCGATGTCGGCATCGGTAAATGTTCCGGGCGAGGCCCACAAACGCGGCCCGTACATTGCAGCGATCCAGGCACGACGCAACGCGGGTGTACTCAATTCCGCAGCGAGCACGTCTGGTTCCCCGCCTTGCCGACGGCGATAGTCGCCCGTCGGACCATCGGCGATTGCTTTGATCGAACCAATGTCGATTCCTGCTGCCACATAGTCATCGATCACCATGGGCGGAACGGTGTCGAAGAAACACAGTCCTTCAACGAATCCTTCGAATCTCTGAACCATGTCGACAGCAACGACACCGCCGACATCGCCGCCGACAACACCGACATGCGAGTGGCCGAGAATGTCGTGCGTGAGTTCGTACATGTCACGGCTATAGGTCACGAGGTCGTAGGTGTCGGTCGATGAAAAGCCTGAATCACCGTGGCCTCGCAAGTCGGGCACGATGACTTCGAAACCGGCGTCAACCAGCGGTTGAATGTTTCGCCACCAAATGCGTTTTGTTTCTGGATATCCGTGAAGAAGTAGGAGCGGGTAACCGCCGACTCCTTCACGCACATAGGCAAGTTCAACGCCGGTCGAAAGTTCCGAACGATGAATCGTGAATGCGTCGACTGGTGGTGTCGGCGGTTGCGATGGCCGCAAACGGAGTTCGTATCCGGTCACACTCATGCAACGGTTCCCGCGGCAAACATCGCTTCAATCTCGGAATCGGATCGACCCATCGACTTCAAGACCTCGCGGGTGTGTTGTCCGAGTTCAGGTGCGCCTGATCGAGCTTCCCAAGGCGTTCCATAGAAATCAGACGGGCTGGCGATGCGCATCGCCGAACCGTTTGCTTCGGGAACTTCCACGAACGCGCCTGCCGCATGAACTTGTTCATCGATGAGGACATCGTCGATGTCGTTCACCGGCGCCCAGAACATGTCCGGCTCCGTGTCGAAAATGAGCGCCCATTCGTCGCGAGTCTTCGTTGCAAAAATTGCATCGAGTTCGGCAATGAGATCTCGGGCATTCTCACGTCGACCCAGCGGCGTTGAATACGGCCCATCGTCAAGCCACTCGGGATGACCAACAACGCGACATAGCGGTGGCCAGTGCCGCGCCGCTTCTTGTCCGATGAGCCAGATCTTTTTCCCGTCGCCGCACGTGTAGTTATTCATCGCCGGGTTGCCCATCGTTTCGCGAGCACCAATACCGATGTGATCTCCCCAACCGAGCGTGATGGAGAGATCAAAACCAATCGTGTACACGCCCTGACGCACGAGCGATGTCGATACCAACTGCCCTTTACCCGTTCGCTCTCGACTAAACAGCGCCGCGCACACCGCCGCCGATGCCGAACTTCCGGTTGGGTGATCTCCCATACCCCCGCGTTGGAACGGAAGTGGACCATCAGGAGTTTGGAGAAGCGATGCAACACCTGAGCGCGCCCAGAATCCGCCGATGTCATAGGCCGGCTTCGCGGCGTCGGGGCCTTCCATTCCGTAACCAGTGATGAGTTGGTACACGAGACGCGGATTACGCGCCATCACCTCGTCGGGGCCGAGCCCCCAACGTTCAAGTGCACCGCGTCGCAGATTGGTGACAAACACATCTGCACTTTCAAGCAGTTCGAGCGCGAGTGCTTGGCCTTCCGGCGTTCGAAGATCGACGGCCAACGACTTCTTTGACCGGTTGTCCATTTCGAACACAGGGTTGTCCGGCATCATCGTGCCGAAGAGCGCTTGATAGGTCCGCGCTGGATCACCACCGCCTGGTGGCTCAAGTTTGATGACGTCGGCACCCCAATCGGCGAGGATGCCGGCACACGCAGGGCCAGCAACCCACATTCCGAGTTCGACGACCTTCACACCTTCTAATGGTCCGGACACGCCCTACTCCTTCTCTGTCTTCTGAGAGCGTGGCACAACGGAAGGGTCCCCGGCCTTGAGCAACTCACTCACTACCGTTTCGCAAGGCGAATTTGCCCCCTACCCCCGGAGGAACCATGCGTTCACATTCTGCGCGCCGACTACTCGGCGTTGCTGTGCTCTCGCTCGCGATCGTGGCTGGCATTGCCGGTTGCAGCAGCGACAAAAAGTCAAGCGACACTTCAACGACGACAACAACGGCAGCTGCTCCTACTACATCTGGTGTGAAACCCGTCAACACGCTGACGAAAGCCGACATCGTGCAAATGCAGGAATGGCTCGACGCGGTTGGCTGCGATGTTGGCGCCAACGACGGAATCATCGGACCGATGACAATCGCCACGTTGAAGGCCTTCCAACAAGGTGCTGGCCTTACCGTTGACGGCACCTACGGACCAAAGACCAAGGCTGCACTTTCGGCTGATGCGCAAGCGAAGAAGAAGGTCTGCACAGTGCCCACGCCACCCCCGGCTCCTGTGGGCCCGACCGGAGCCGGAGCAGCATGCACGTCGGCTGCGATCACCTCGGGACTCGATGCCACGATGACCGCGGGCACGACCGTCAAGGTCACCGGCTTCGGCTGTGATTCAGGTTGGGCGTACGCGTGGGCCGAACTCACACCGCCCGCCTCAAGTGGCGCACCGACACTCGGTGTCACCGACGTGTTAGCCGCGCGAGATGGCAAATGGGTCACCCAAGATCGCGGCGTTGTTTGTCAGCAGGGCAAGCTTCCGTCGGTGATCTACACCAATGGCTGCATGTCCAACTGATCTGTACTCCACGAAGTGACTTCGATGCCCGCCCTTCGGGGCG
>JALQSZ010000163.1:0-244 GCA_023264135.1 Acidimicrobiales bacterium | reverse complement strand
ACTCGAACTGCGCCGCTTCCCATGCAGCCGTAATACCGCAAGGAAATGCTTGGAATCCGTGCGGCATTTCCGGAGCGACGAACAGTTCAACCTCGTTGCCGGCGGCGGCCCAGCGCGGCGCCAACATCAACGTGTCGTCAAGTAGATGGTCAGCAGTACCAACGCTCAAAAACGCTGGACACAAATCGTGAAGATCAGCAACGAGCGGCGAAATATGTGGAGCACGACGCTCTTCAACCGTCAT
>JALQSZ010000162.1:3912-4217 GCA_023264135.1 Acidimicrobiales bacterium | reverse complement strand
GGACCAGGCCAAAACGCATCGGCAAGTTTTTGCGCGGTCGCTGACACCGATGCCGCCCATTCGCTCAGTTGCGACGCATTAGCGAGATGAACGATTAGGGGGTGATCAGTCGGACGTCCCTTGACGGCAAAGACCTTGCGAACTGCAGCATCATTCGATGCGTCGGCGCCGAGTCCGTACACCGTTTCGGTTGGCAGCGCGATGAGTCCGCCCGATCGGAGCGCGGCAACGGCCAGCTCAATATCGGTCGGCGACGACTCCACGTGATCAGTCACCAACAATCACGACGTGATGTTCGAGATGAC
>JALQSZ010000162.1:0-3902 GCA_023264135.1 Acidimicrobiales bacterium | reverse complement strand
TCAATGAACTCGGCACGAGTGTTTCCGGGGAGATTGACGGTGAGCGTGCTCACGCCGATCGACGCATAGGCAGCAACATCATCAACAAACTGCGAAGCATTCGGGAATGCGCCACTGAAATGGGCATACCCAATTGGGGTGAAAATAACTTCGGGCGGAATTTCGCGCCCCGCCTTTTCGCTTGCAGCTGCGAGGTCACCAATACGACGTTCGAGATCTTCGATGGTCTCAATTGGCGGCGTGCGCAACATGCGGCTCGCTTGCGCCGGACTCGGCATCGGGTTCCAACCATCGGCGAGTTCAACCGAACGACGGATTGCACGATTCGAGTTTCCACCGATCCAAATTGGGGGCGACGGTTGCTGCACCGGAAGCGGCAACGCGATTGTGTCGACTGCATCGAAATGCAACCCGCTCATGGTGACTGGTTCACCAGACCAGATCGCCTTCATTGCACGAATCGCCTCGTCGGTTACATCGTTGCGGTGTTCGAAATCGCCGCCCACTGCCGCGAATTCCGGCGCGAGATATCCGGCGCCAGTGCCGACAATGACACGCCCGTTCGAAATGAGATCAAGCGTTGCAATTGCCTTCGCCGAGATGAACGGATTCCGATACGCAAGGATCGCCAGGTTGAAGTGCAGTCGCAGTTTCGATGTGGCAGTCGACGCCACTGTCAGCGCAACAAAGGGGTCAAGCGCGTGGTGACCGCCCCTGGCGAGAAACTTCACATCGGGAGCCGGGTGATCGGTCACGAAGACCGCATCGGCACCGGCCGCTTCGCAGGCTTGAGCCATTTCCGTAATCGCCTCGGCAGTGCACCATTGCTCGACTGCGTCGACATGGTGGGTAGGTAGCCCGACGGAAATCTTCATGCTGCTGCCTCGAATCGATGTTGCGCGGTTTCTGCGTGTCGAAAGGTACCGGCCCCGCGTCACCCTGACCAGCACGCAGGGCCCTAGCGTGGTGCCATGTCGTTGCTCTCTGTCGCCACCTTCGCATCGGCAGCGCCGTGGCCATTCATCGTGATCGCGATCGCCGCTGTTGTCGGACTTTGTTTATGGGCGTTGTTCCGTCGGGGTTCGATCGCCGATCGCGCGAGATCCGACGAACCTCAGTCCCCCGGCGGCGACTGACCGGTCAGCGTCAGATACACCACTCTGGCCATACTGCGGCGCAGCTCGTTGCGATCAGCACCCCACGACTGCAAGCCCTCAAGATGAGCGGAAACGTGAGCCAGCATCGACACCAACACTCCCGCGTCGGCAAGTGGGTCAACCACCGTCCGATCGGGACGATTGCGTAAGACCGTGACCAACGCGTTCGTAGGCACGCCAAGCAGTTGTGTTCGGACATCGCGGAATCGACGATCACCTTCGTCTGTCGCGAGATCAATAAGGCGAAGGATTGAACGATGCCCTTCCCATAATTCGATGAAGGCATCAGAAACTTCAAGAGAAGAATCCCAACCGTGGATGTCGGTCCAGTCACAGCCTTCGATCAGACGAGCAAGCTCAGGACCAGCAACGGCAACCGTTGCACTCGCAAGCGCCAGTACCGCATCTTCTGCAGCACTGAAGTATTGGTAGAAGGTCGCCGGCGATGTACCAGCCCGACGCGCAATATCGGCGACCGTCAACTCGCGATACGTGCCTTCATCAAGAAGCTCTTCAACCGAATCAAGAAACTTCTGACGTGTCGCTTCGCCGCGACGGCCAAGCGATCGCGTCGCGTCGGAGTTCGCTGCCGACATCATCAAAATTCTCGAATCACAATCGATGTCACGACCATGCGTCGATGACAGCGTCGGTTGTCACCACAGTGGAAATCATTTGGTACGTGTTGTCGAGAAGCGTTTTTGCGTAGTCAGCTGGTACACCTGCAACGGCATCGCGCGGGACAACGACTTGATACCCGTGGTTCACCAGGCCGATGGACAATCCCATAAGCGCAACGTTGACTGAGACACCGACAACAACAACAGTTTTGATTCCGAGATTTCGCAGAACCGGGTCGAGGTCCGTTCCACCAATCGGATCGAGACCGTGGTAGCGCCCGAGAATGATGTCGTCGGGCGAATGACCAAACTCATCGATCGGCATCGCGAGTTCGCTTCCCGGTTCCATCGCAACTGCACCGTGCTTTTGCATCGCTACGAACAAGCGTCCGTTGGTATTGCCACCGCGATAGTCGGGACGACGCCAGAACACCGCATGCACAACCTGTACTCCCGCCACCCGCGCGGCGTGAAGCAGTCGAGCGCCATTCGGAATCGCTTGTACTCGAGCCGCTTCGGCGAGTTCCGGCAACGAGGTCTGCGGACCAAGAACGCCGTTCTGGCATTCGGAGGTCACGACAGCGGTCGTGTTCGGGTCGAGAAGTGTGCGTAGATCTAAAGCCATGAGATTCACCTTGGCCGTTCGGTCGCATTGAGCGATCGAGGCCTTTCGGGGAGACGGGTGAGGACGGTTCTACCCCACGACTCCCCACCCCGCACGCCTTCTCGGCCGATAGTTACCGCTCAGTAGGTCCATTGCGATAGACAATGCCGACCACGGGCCCGATCAGGCCCTCCCGCCGGAACCTTCCGGCGTTCCGTGCATCAAGGAGCCGTCATGCCCGAAGCAGTCATCGTTTCGACCGCCCGTTCACCCATCGGTCGTGCCCACAAGGGTTCACTCACCCAGGTTCGTCCCGACGATCTCGCGGCGACCATCATTCGCGCCGCGCTCGACAAGGTTCCGTCGCTTGACCCAACACTTGTTGAAGACATCATGCTCGGCTGCGCACAGCCAGCTGGTGCGCAGGGATACAACATCGCCCGCGTCGTTTCCGAACTCGCAGGCATGGGCCACATCCCCGGCGTCACCGTCAACCGTTACTGCTCGTCGTCATTGCAGACGATCCGCATGGCTGCGCACGCGATCAAAGCGGGCGAAGGCGACATCTTCATTTCGGCAGGCGTTGAAACGGTGAGCCAGTTTGGTCTCGGCATGTCCGACGGTCTTCCCGGCACCCACAACCCGCTCATGGCTGCAGCCGAAGCTCGCACTGCTGAACGTTCACAGGGTGGCGCTCCGGTCTGGTCCCCCTTCGACGGTGGAATCTCCGACTACTACCTCGGCATGGGTCAGACCGCCGAGAACGTTGCGCAGTTTGAAAACGTTTCGCGTGAAGAGCAGGACGAATTCGCCGCTCAGTCACAGCAGCGTGCAACCGCCGCACTTGAACGCGGTTTCTTTGAGCGTGAAATCACGCCGATCAACACTGTCGATGCCGATGGCAACCCCGTTGTCGTGAAGCAGGACGATGGCATTCGTGCCGGAACCACCAAAGAAAAGCTTGCCGAGCTCAAGCCGGTTTTCCGTCCGGACGGAACCGTCACCGCTGGCAACGCGTGCCCGCTCAACGACGGTGCAGCTGCCGTCATCGTCATGAGCGACACCAAGGCCAAAGAACTTGGACTCACGCCGATCGCCCGCATCATTTCTTCGGGCGTCAGTGCGCTTGATCCCGAGATCATGGGTCTTGGTCCAGTCGAAGCCTGCCGTCAGGCCATGACTCGCGCCGGAATGAGCATTAACGACATCGACCTCGTCGAAATCAACGAGGCATTCGCGGCGCAGGTCGTTCCGTCGGCCAAGCACCTTGGCATCAGCTGGGACAAGCTCAACGTCAACGGCGGCGCAATCGCTCTTGGTCACCCATTCGGCATGACCGGCGCTCGCATCATGGCCACTCTGCTCAAGGGCCTTGAAGACACTGGCGGCACCATCGGCATGGAATCCATGTGCATCGGTGGCGGTCAGGGCATGGCGATGATCATCGAGCGTCTTGCCTGAGCTTCAAAACATCTGAAGTACAACGGCCCCGCTTCGGCGGGGCCGTTGTTGTTTTCTGAC
>JALQSZ010000161.1 GCA_023264135.1 Acidimicrobiales bacterium | reverse complement strand
GGAATGATGTCGTCGAGCGTGCGGAACGCTTCGAAACCGCTGGCGGTTGCGAAACGCGTACCCATGAGCACGTCTTCGTCGGGGAACGCCATGACGGCACGCTTGAACTGATCGTTGAGAATTGCTCGGAGCACTGATGAACGCTTCGAGGTGCGCTTCACCGACGCCAACCCAATAAGCACGCTGGGCGTTCCGCCGATGCGCTCGAGCGTGCAGAACGAGAAGCCCTTGAGGCCATTGCCCTCACGAGCCAACGAGACAAGCACCCACGCTTCGACCTGCTTCGAGAGCAGCCCAACCTCGTAGAGACTCGGCCCATCCGCGCAGATATCGGCCATCTCGGCCAATTCAGCATCGCTGAGCTGGGTGCAATCCTTCGTAACGACCTTGATAGCCATGGTTCAACAGCCCCTGAAACAGACAAAACCGGAGTACTAGTTCACCCCGGCTCGCCCGCTAACGCAATTCGGCCCCCGATGTCAGGCAGCGACGGCATCTGGGCCGAGCAATTCCCTCAGCTCGGCGAGAAGACCGGCGGTTGCCGAGACCGCAAAATTGTCCGGAAGGAGCAGCACCTGGCGTTCGCCGATGTGCAGAAAGACCTGCGATTCGCCTGGATGCTCCGACAGGAGGGCCTTGAGGGCGCTGAGGAGCTCGTCGGAGAGGGCTGCCGGCCGAAGATTGATGTGGACCGGAGGATTGCCATCGACAACCGGTTCGAACCGCTCAAGTTCCATGGCCATGAGCTTGGGCTGATCGTCGCGGGTATCGACTCGGCCACGCACGATGACCACGGCATCGTCATCGAGAAGATGGCCGTAGTTCTGCATGGTCTTCGGAAACACCATGACCTCGACGGTCGATTGCAGGTCTTCGAGAGTGAAGACCGCCATGAGGTCACCCTTGCGGGTCCACTTCTTTTGCAACGAAGTGACGAGGCCACCAGTGGTGCGCATTGTTCCGTCTTCCACGCCTTCGAGTTCGGCGATGGTGGATTCGGTGCGACGACGCAACGACGCTTCGGCGCCCATCAGTGGATGGTCCGACACGTACAGACCGAGCATTTCTTTTTCGAACGCCAGTCGTTGACGCTTATCGAAATCCTCTTCGGGGATCACAATGCGTGTACCCGCGACGAGTGCACCGTCGTCATCGTCGTCGGCCATCGAGAAAAGATCGAACTGACCTTCGGCCTCT
Organism: Acidimicrobiales bacterium; assembly: GCA_023264135.1. Taxonomy (GTDB): domain Bacteria; phylum Actinomycetota; class Acidimicrobiia; order Acidimicrobiales; family Acidimicrobilacustridaceae; genus Acidimicrobilacustris. The sequence goes on along the minus strand of JALQSZ010000161.1, from coordinate 3,025 downwards.
TTGCGTCGACGGGCAACGGTGTCGTCGATGATGCGATCGAAGTAGCCGAGCAAACCTTTGCGGGAATAGCCCATTGAGTCGAAGCCACCCGCTTTGATGAGTGACTCAAGCGTTCGTTTGTTGAGGACGCTGACATCGACACGATCGCAAAAGTTGAAGAAGTCTTCGAAGGGACCGTTTTCGTCGCGCTCGGCGAGGATGAGCGAGACGAGCCCTTCTCCAACGTTACGAACCGCCGACATGCCGAATGCGATTGCGCGGGTGCCGTCGGCTTTGTCGACAGCAATGAAGTCGCTCACTGAAATGTTGACATCGGGAACGAGAACTTCGATTCCCATCTGACGACATTCGTTGAGATACACCGCCGCTTTGTCGAGATTGGTCTTGACGCTGGTGAGAAGCGCAGCGAGATACTCAACCGGGTAATGCGCTTTGAGATACGCAGTTTGATACGCGATGAGTCCGTAGCCGTAACTATGACTCTTGTTGAACGCGTAGTCGGCAAACGGTTCGATGACATCGAACAATGCGGAACCGATTTCGCGCCCGTAGCCCGACGTATCGCAACCTTCGACGAACTTTTCGCGCTCTTTCTGAATGAGTTCGCGAACTTTCTTACCGCAGGCTTTCCGGAGGTTGTCGGCGTCGGCCAGCGAATACCCAGCAAATTTCTGCGCAACTCGCATGACGGACTCTTGGTAAATCATGAGTCCGTAGGTGTCGCCGAGAAGTTCGGCAAGGTCGTCGTGCAGATAGTCGATCGGCTTTCGGCCGTTCTTTCGATCGGCGTAATCGTTGTGCATGTTGGCGGCCATCGGACCAGGGCGATAGAGCGCCACAAGAGCCGCAACATCTTCGAAGGAGGTCGGAGCAAGCGAGCGCATCAACGCGCGCATTGGTCCGCCTTCGAGCTGGAAGACGCCGATGGAATCGCCGTCGCGCAGCATCTGCAACGTGAGGTCATCGTCGAGCGGAACGGTGTCGATATCGACATCGATTCCTTGGGTGACCTTGAGCATCGCAAGCGTGTCGGTGATGACATCGAGGTTGCGCAGACCAAGGAAGTCCATCTTGAGTAGGCCGAGTTCCTCGACCCCGTGCATTTCGTACTGGGTGACAACAGGCGCGAGTTCGGGATCAGAACCAGATTCGGGTTTGCGCTGAATCGGCAGGTACTCGGTTAGTGGTTCTTTCGTAATCACCACTGCGGCAGCATGAATGCCGTCCTGACGGCGAAGACCTTCAAGGCCGCGAGCAACATCGATCACCTGACGCGCATCGTTGTCTGTCGCGTAGACCTCGCGAAGGTCGGCAGCCATCTTGTAACCGTCGGCGAATTTCGGGGACTCTTCGAAACACGCGTGCAACGGGGTGTCGCGACCCATCACCAGCGGCGGCATCAACTTCGCGACCTTGTCCCCGACTGCGTAGGGATACCCGAGCACGCGAGCGGCATCTCGAACCGCGGCTCGAGCTTTGATCGTTGAGAAGGTAACGATCTGCGCGACGTGATCGCGGCCGTACTTTTCGGCGGCGTACCGAATCATTTCGTCTCGATACCGAGAGTCGAAGTCCATATCGATATCGGGCATGGAAATACGGCTTGGATTGAGGAATCGTTCGAACAGCAGGTCGTATTCGATGGGATCGAGATCGGTGATGCGCAAGGTGTAGGCCACCGCACAACCAGCAGCAGAACCGCGGCCAGGTCCAACGCGAATGTTGTTGTCGCGGGCGTGCTTGATGAGATCCCAAACGATGAGGAAATACGACGAGAACCCCATATCGGCAATGACCTGAAGTTCGTAGACCAAACGTTCAACGATGTGATCGGGAACTTGTTGCCCCCATCGTTCCTTGGCCCCTTCAAAGGTGAGGAAACGAAGGTATTCCGCGTCGTCGGCGAATCCTTCGGGCAAGGGGAAGTTTGGAAGCTGCGGATTGCCGAATTCGATATCGACATTGCAACGTTCAGCTATCCAGAGCGTGTTGTCGCATGCTTCAGGAACCTCGTCGAACAACCAACGCATCTCTGCCGCGGTCTTGAGATAGTGCTGATCGCCGTGGAACTTGAATCGATCGGGATCGCTCATAAGCGATCCGGTTTGCACGCATAACAACGCGTCGTGCGACACCGCGTCGTGCTGGTGTACATAGTGACTGTCGTTCGTTGCAACAAGGGGCGCCTTGATCGCACGCGCAATATCGAACAACTGAGGATTCGTGGTCTTCTGTTCAGGGATGCCGTGATCTTGAATCTCGACGAAGAAATTGTCGCGACCGAAAATGTCTTGAAGCCGCGCTGCTTTTTCGAGCGCGCCGCGCTCGTCGCCATTCATGAGCGCCTGCAAGACCTGGCCGCCGAGACAACCGCTCGTCACGATGAGACCGTCGTGATGTTCTTCGAGAAGTTCCCAGTCGACCTTGGGCTTCATGTAGTAGCCCTCGAGGAACGCGCGACTCGAGAGTTGAATCAGGTTCTTGTAGCCCGTTGCATTCTCGGCCAGAGCAGTGAGGTGGTAGTACGCCTTGCGTCCACCCTCGGCCTCGCCGCCGGAGTCGTCCATCCGGCCACGTCGCGTTGGCCGCTCGGTACGACTGTCGTAGGCCTGGTAGAGCTCGGAGCCGATGATCGGCTTGACGCCGACATCCTTGGCGGCCTTGTAGAAGTCGAGGACCCCGTACATGTTGCCGTGGTCGGTAATTCCGACTGCAGGTTGACCATCGGCCGCTGCGGCCGCCACCACTTCACCAACTCGCGCCGCACCATCGAGCATCGAGAACTCGGTGTGTAAATGCAGATGGGTAAAGGAATCGGGCACCGCTAAGGGCTCCGTTGGCTCGTGGTTCGATTGGGTCCGCAACTCGGCGAATTACACCGATGTGATGCCCGGCGATCGTAGCGTCAGTCCTCCGCTCTCGCTCCGGGGATCCCCAGCCCCGAGAAAGAGCGGTCCTAGCCTTTCGTCAATCTTTCGACACCATTCCAACCCGGAGGTCTCCATGACTGCTGCAGCTGACGATC
>JALQSZ010000160.1 GCA_023264135.1 Acidimicrobiales bacterium | reverse complement strand
GAAGTACGTCGAGAACGATCGCCCATTCTTCGGAATCTTCTTCGGTGGTGTCAGGGACAACACCGGTGCGCTCGTACTCAACACCCTTGTGCACGAGCAATGTCGCATCGCCACCGTCGTCGAGGATCATGTTCGGGCCACCACCGTCGGGCCAGCGAAGGATCTGCTCGGTGCACCACCAGTACTCCTCGAGCGTCTCACCCTTCCACGCAAAGACAGGAACGCCACTTGGGCGCTCAAGTGTTCCGTTCGGGCCGACAACAACCGCAGCAGCGGCATGGTCTTGGGTCGAGAAGATGTTGCAGCTCACCCAACGAACCTCAGCGCCAAGACACGTGAGGGTCTCGATAAGCACTGCGGTTTGGATTGTCATATGAAGCGAACCAGCAATACGCGCGCCAGCCAGCGGTTGGCTGTCGGCGTACTCCGCACGCAACGACATCAGGCCTGGCATTTCGTGCTCGGCGAGTTGGATTTCCTTGCGGCCAAAACCGGCAAGGGTGAGATCGGCAACCTTGTAATCGATTCCGGAATCAGAACGGTCAACGGTCAGTGTCATAGAGAGCACTTTCTGTGCGGTCGGGACATGCGTCCAGAGGAAAGGTGAATCACAGGTGAATCACGAGGGCAAAGTCGGTCGTCGGAGCGAGTCCAGTGAAACGAGTTCACGGAAACGAGTTCACCGAAAGCATGAACAAATCAAACGCAACCGGTTGTGAGGCTGTGGCCCTCTGACCCTGCATTCAGCCTGCGTCAAGTGTAGACGGATCAGGAGTCGCCGACGCGGGACGCAATCTCGGCCACGATCGGCACCGGCCCTGGATCGATTCCCTGCTCAACCGCAGCGTGAAGCGACACGAATTGGCCAAGCAGTTCGAGGTCAAATAACTGCGCCAAGAGGCCGTCGCCCGCCGCTTCAAGAACATGCACCGCCCCAACAACTTCGACGAGCACTTCTTCGACCGCGTCGAGACGACTCGCTACCTGAGGGTGCTCAAAATCGTGGCGGAGAAGGAAGACCTGAAAGACCTGACGAGTGACGTCGCCGTCTTGACCCCATCCAGCGATTTCATCGTGGGTCAGTTCAGGCACTTGATTCGAAAACGCCGCAACTTTCGCGTTTTGGTTGAACTGCGTCTTCCAATACTCCGCGACAGCACCGCCAGGACCGTTTCCGCCGTAAATGATGGGGAACGAGCGGCCCAATCGTCGTGCAAGTCGACGAGCAATGTTTTCTTCGGTGATCAATTCGTCTCGACGAACACGCGCTTGCGAGATTGCTGCTTCGATCCACGCTTCAGCACCGGGATACATCCCAACTCGTTCAAGCAGCAGCAGAACCGGAACCGAAAGCGAACCAAGCGCTGCGCGATCGACTGGAGCATCGGGCATAACGGGAAGGTGAACGAGACCATTGGTAAGCGCCCACTCCTGCAACTCCCCTCCCCCGCTCACACAAACAACGACAGCACCGTCGGCGAGCGCGTCTTGAGCAGCTTCGACCGTTTCGGAGGTGTTGCCGTCGAACGAAATCGCAATGACCAAGGTCGATTCGTCGACAAAGTTGGGCACTCCGTAACCACGATGCACGACGACGGGCACCGGAATGGTGGGACCGACCGCTTCGAGCACGAGAGCACCCGCGTTTCCCGCTGCACCGGCGCCAACGAGAACGACATTCGCGATCTCTTCATGGGCGGGTAACGACACGGCGTCAATCGCCCTTTTGGAAACATCGAGGGCGCGTGCGAGTTGTTCGGGAAATGCCGCAGCCGCGTCGAACATCCCGACGGTGTCGAGAATCACCTAAACCTCAAACGTTGGTGAGATTGCGTTCGCCGTCGCTTTGGCCAGAAGTCGTTCGTTCTCTGCGTCGTCGATCACACGAGCTTCATCGATCAGCATGATCGGAATGTCGTTACGAACTTCATACCCGCGTTGAAGACGAGGGTTATAGAGAAGGTTCTCGTCGGCGAAATACAGCAACGGCCCCTTGTCTTGAGGACACGCAAGGATTTCAAGAAGTTGAGGATCTAATGACATGGAAGCTCCTTCGAACTCTCAGTTTGCCGCTTCGGCAATTAGGGCGCGGATCTCGGCGACGTGGCGCGCACAAGCGGCGTCGTCGCGCGCCTCGAGGTTGAGACGCAGGAGCGGTTCGGTATTCGATGGGCGCAGGTTGAACCACCACGGATCTGCAGGATCTGCCGCGGGACCAACGGTGAGGTCAACAGTGAGTCCGTCTAAGCGATCCTGCTCTGCGCTTGCGAATCGATTGGCGACAAATTCAATAACAGCGAGCGGATCGGGAACCTCAGTGTTGAGTTCACCAGATGCGGAGTAACGCTCATAGGGCTTGCGGAGTTCCGAAAGCTTTTGTCCTGTCGCACACATGACTTCGAGGACAGCCATTGCGGCGATGATTCCCGAATCGGCCCGATAGTTATCGCGGAAGTAGTAATGACCTGAATGCTCGCCGCCGAAACATGCACCAGTTTCGGCCATCACCTGCTTGATATAGGAGTGTCCAACGCGGGTGCGAACTGGGGTGCCGCCTCGTTCAACAATGATTTCGGGCACGGCCTTTGAGCAGATCAGATTGTGAAGGACAATTTCGCCGGGATTCTTCGCCAGCATTGAATCGGCCACGATCGCCGTTGTGAGCGATCCAGAAACAAGTTCGCCAGCATCGTCAACGAGGAAGACGCGGTCAGCGTCGCCATCGAAGGCCAGACCGACATCGGCACCTGTCGCGAGCACCCGCGCCTGGAGGTCTCGAAGGTTCTCTGGCTGAATCGGATCGGCCGGGTGGTTCGGGAACGTGCCATCGAGTTCGCCGTAGATGACATCGAGCTCAAACGGCAGTTCAGCAAAAACCGCTGGTGCCGTGAGTCCACCCATGCCGTTGGCCGTATCGGCAACAACTTTCAACGGACGCAACACCGTTGGATCGACGAACGAGTGCACGTGCGTAACAAAGACGCCGAGGGCGTCGTCGCGAGAGGAGATGCTCCCCTGCGTTGCCGTTGGGGCTAGACCCGCAACGGTCATATCGCGAATGTCGGTGAGTCCCGTTTCCGCGCCAATCGGCTTTGCACCGGCGAGACACAACTTCACACCGTTGTATTGCGCAGGATTATGCGAGGCCGTCAGCATCGCCCCGGGCATGTCGAAGCGGCCAGCGGCAAAGAACAGAAGGTCGGTGGATGCAAGACCAAGGTGGACGACATTGACTCCTTGACCGATTGCTCCGCGGGCAAATGATTCTGCGAACTCTGGTCCTGATGGTCGCATGTCATGCGCAACCAGGATCGATGTTGCACCGGAGGAGTCGGCGGCAAAGCGAGCGAACGCAGCGCCAATGCGCTCCATAAGGTCGGCATCGAGTTGATCGGGAACGGTGCCGCGAATGTCGTACGCCTTAAAGATGGCGTTCATGGCGGCAGCATCGTGGGGGGCCATGGGGTGCGACCCTAGTGGAGGCCCTTCAATGGATCGTGGTCCTCGTCAGTTGCAGCGGTGGCGTTGGTCACAGATCAGACAAGAACTGATCGACAGGATCCTCGCCGGTTTCGCCAGAGTCAGCGGAGGCCGGCACGCCGTCGGCCTCACCATCGAGGTCATCCGTTGCCGACGCGTGACGCCGCGACCCAAACCATCGGCGCGGCTCGGGCATGGGCAGTGGCGCGGCTCGGAAAAGGAAGACAAGTGCAATCAGTCCGCCAATGGTGATTGCCCACGATCCGTACTCGACCGGAGTTGTCCCGAAGTGCATCGACACGTGAGTTGAAGTCGGAACAACAACCATCAGATTCGGTCCAACACGCCAAGGACCCTTCGCTCCACTCACTTCCCAATTCGGGAAGTACGACACTTTCACCAGCACCGGAGTGCCGGGCTTGGTGACATCGAATGAAATCGTGTCGGTACCCATCTTTGTATTCGTTACCGCGATGGGAGTTGTCGACGTCGCCGTTGGGGTTTCGCCTTCAGCGATGCGTTGCCATGAATCGGGACCGCCAGAGGCGGGCCACACGTTCCAGGCGGTTGGGTCCATGTACCAAGGCGTCACCGCTTCGAGCCACTTGTTTGGCGGCACTCCTGTAAGTACGGCCGGATTCGTATCGAAAGGTTCGACGAGCGGAGCATCAGCAACTTCAAAGACCACCCACGGTCCAGAAGTCGCGACCTGCTTCAACGACGTGTTCTTCTCACCAAACGCGATCATCTGTTCAGTAATCGCCATGTAGTACTTCACGCCG
>JALQSZ010000015.1 GCA_023264135.1 Acidimicrobiales bacterium | reverse complement strand
CCGATCTTCATGGGGCAGTTGGTCGGCAAGTGAGCTGCTTGGTGACTTCACAAGGTCGCCACTAACCTTCAACCGTCGCTCGTGACCGCTTCGGCAGGTCCGGCGTCTCCCCGTCGTCCGACGGACCATCTCCTCGTCCGAAGAGATGTCTCTCCCGCACCGCAGTTCTGTCGTTTGTCGAAGTAGCCCTATCTGACCCGGCGGAAGTTCCGGGAGGAACGAGTTCTCATGTCCGAGAAGGACCAACGCGCCACACTCGAAGCGAAAGATCGCGACGAGCTCCTGACGATCGCGTCGACACTTGGCGGCAAGCCTGGGTCGCGAGCGAAAAAGGCCGATGTCATCGACATGATCCTCGGGCTCATTGCTGATTCGGAGCCCGCGCCGCCGAAGCCTCGCCGAGGACGCCCACCGAAAGCGGCCGTGGTCGAAGAGGTTCCCGAAGTTGAAGAGGTCGAAGAGGCCGTCAACAGCGCCGAGGATGAACCTGAACACATTGAGGAAGCCGAAACTTCCGAAACGTCAGAGGATGAAAGCGAGTCAGAGCAGGTTGCGCCAGCTGCGGCGAACTCGTCGACGAGCAACGACGCCGACGGCGATCTCGATGGTGAAGGTGGTGGCCGCCGTCGTCGTCGGCGTGGTCGCGATCGCGGTGGCGAACGATTTGAAGCCCGAACCGATGAACCGTGGTCGGGTGAACCGGTCGAGGTGTCGGGCGTTCTCGACCTTCGCGATGAGGGCTACGGATTCATTCGCGTCAGCGGCTATTTGCCCACTCGCGACGATGTCTATGTTTCAGTGAAACAAACTCGTCAGTTCTCGCTGCGTCGTGGCGATGTCATTACTGGAACAAGTCGTCCCGCGGCCCGGAATGAAAAGAATCCTGCGCTCCTTCGCATCGACACCGTTAATGGGGCGACACCTGACATGGCCCGCGATCGTCGTCGATTCGATGATCTGACGCCGTTGTTCCCCGATGAGCGACTCACACTTTCGTCTCGTGATGAGCCGTACAACATGACCGCGCGCATTATCGATTTGCTTGCGCCGATCGGAAAGGGCCAGCGCGGCCTCATCGTTGCGCCACCGAAGGCCGGCAAGACCACGATCATGAAGCAAATCGCAAAGTCGATTTCTGAATACAACCCTGATGTTCATCTGATGGTGTTGCTTGTCGACGAACGCCCAGAAGAAGTCACCGATATGCGTCGTTCGGTGAACGGCGAGGTCATTGCGTCAACTTTCGATCGTCCGGCCGAAGAACACGCGTCGGTTGCCGAACTCGTTCTGGAACGGGCAAAGCGCTTGGTGGAAGAAGGCCGTGACGTCGTCATCATCCTCGATGGCATCACTCGTCTTGCTCGCGCCTACAACTTGGCTGCACCGACAACTGGTCGCGTGATGTCTGGCGGTATCGATACTGGTGCGTTGTATCCGCCGAAGAAATTCTTCGGGGCCGCCCGCAATCTTGAAGAGGGTGGATCGCTCACGATCATCGCCAGCGCGTTGGTCGAGACCGGTTCAAAGATGGACGACGTCATCTTCGAAGAATTCAAGGGCACCGGAAACATGGAACTTCGACTCGATCGCCGTCTGGCCGAGCGTCGCCTGTATCCGGCGATCAACGTCGATGCCTCCTCAACCCGTCACGAGGAACTCCTCTACGACGCCAAGCAACTCAAGCAGGTCCACAAACTTCGTCGTGTGCTTGCTGGCCTGGCCGAGGGTGGAAGCACGGGCCCAGGCCTGGAAATGCTCATCGATCGACTGGGCACCTTCCGCACCAATGACGAGTTCTTGGCCGAGGTGGCCAAGGGCTAAACCCTGTTCGGAGCCAGTGCGGGAGCCGATATTGCGGTTCTCGCTCCGGCCCGGCACACTTGTGAGTCCCGAAATCTCTCTGGAGCACCGCCATGAAGGCCGACATCCATCCCGACTACGTCGAATCGACCGTGAAGTGTTCCTGTGGGAACACCTTCACCACGCGCTCCACGAAGGCCGAGCTCACCTCGGAACTCTGCAACGAGTGCCATCCCTTCTACACGGGTAAGCAAAAGCTCGTCGACACCGGCGGCCGCATCGAGAAGTTCGAGAAGCGGTACGGCAAGCGCCGTAAATAGCGGCACCACCGAGCCACTGCGCGGTCAGGAGCCGACCGTGCCCCTCGATCCAGATCAACGAACACGACTGCTCGCTGCCAAAGCGCGGGCGCTCGTTGCCGACGCTGCATCGCTCGATGCAGCAGAACTTGTTGTCACCCCCTTTCCGGGCGGTGCACTTGTGCGCGCAGACGACGCAGCATGGTGCTTGCTCGACGACGGAGCAGTTCGAAGTTTGGGTGCGGCGATGGTTCTCGCCGATCGCGAACGCTTCTCGACATTGCACGTGATGGCGGAATCGCTCGAGACCTCAGGAATCGTTGCGCGTCGTGCTGAACAGTTTCGAAATGCACCGACGGTCTGGCGAATTGAAGGTCGTGCACTCGTTCCGGCAGTGCCGGCCGCACTCCCTGCTCCAGTCGAGCCGTCGGCCGCTGCTCGCGAACTGATTGGAATGTTGATCGACGCTGGTGTCGATGTCACGGTTGAGCACGGCGAGATTCGCGGCGAGTTGCGGGGATTGGAAATCGCGCGTGTGGTGGAGTCGAGCGAAGGCACTCGTCTTGAAGTCGGTGTTGGTCGTCACGACCGAGAAGCGTTCACGATGGTGCACGGAAATCTTCCGACCGCCCAGGCGCTCGAATCGGTAATCGCCAGTGTCGATGCGGTTCGTCGCGCCGATGCCGAGGCTCACCCGCTTCGTCGACTTGCTCCCGAGGGTTGGTTGCGCTGGAGATTGCTTCAGGACCCACAACTCATTGGTGCGGCAGAGCTTCGACCCGCTGAGCCTCCTCTTCCGCGAGACAGCGTGAAAGACGTTGGCGCGTCGATTGCGGTGGGTCGAGATCATGCCGGTCAGCCAATCGTTGTTGCCTGTTCGGTTGGCATCGACCTTGATGTCGTGCCGACTGCCGCCGATGCCCGAGTGATCAATGACCCCGAAGCAAAGATTGTGATCGTGGTCCCCGAACGCGACGATCACCCGGCAACTCGTCGTCTCGCGGAACGCCTCATTGGGCCGTCTGAAGTCATTGGACTGTCGGGCGAGTGGCGAGACCGCGAGACTGCATCATGAGCATGCTTGAACGACTTCCTGATCTTGAGCGCGAATACACCGAGATCGAAGGTTCGCTTGCCGATCCAGCGATGATCGCTGATCAGAAGCGGTATGCCGAACTGAATCGCCGCTATCGAGACTTAGGCGAACTAGTTGCTCGTCTGCGAGAACTCGCACAAGCAACGGAAGACCTCGCTGCTGCTCGCGAGATGTTCACCGATTCTGACGGCGCTGACCGCGAAATGCTTCGTGATGAGATCGATACCGCTGAAGCCGCGATCGAACGTCTCGACGAAGAAATCAAAGTTCTGCTGCTTCCGAAGGACCCCAACGATGCTCGAAATGTCATCGTTGAACTCCGGGGGGCAGAAGGAGGCGAAGAAGCGAATCTCTTTGCCCGCGACTTGTTCGAGATGTACCGCGGATTTTCGACCAAACAAGGTTGGAAATTCGAGATTATGGACGCACAAGCTTCCGACCTCGGTGGGTATGCGGATGTCACGTTCCGGCTCGCCGGCGATGGCGTGTGGTCGAAAATGAAACACGAGGGCGGTGTGCATCGTGTGCAGCGCGTTCCGGTGACGGAAAGTCAAGGTCGCGTTCACACTTCATCGGCAACCGTCACGGTGCTTCCTGAAGCCGATGAAGTCGACGTCGTTCTCGACCCCAACGAACTTCGAATCGATGTGTACCGATCCTCTGGTCCTGGCGGCCAGTCTGTGAACACCACTGACTCGGCAGTCCGCATCACGCATCTCCCCACGGGTGTGGTGGTTGCAATGCAGGACGAAAAGAGTCAGATCCAAAATCGTGAGAAGGCGATGCGGGTACTCCGCAGTCGACTCTTGCAGGCCGAACAAGAGAAACAAGCCGCAGAAGCTTCTGGTGCGCGCAAAGCGCAAACGGGTGGCGGAGGCCGTTCGGAGAAAGTTCGGACCTACAACTTCAAAGAGAATCGGCTTACCGACCATCGCATCGGATTAACGCTGTACAAACTCGACAAAGTTCTCGGTGGTGAACTCGATGAGGTTGTCGATGCGTTGATCGCCGACGAACGGGCAACGCAACTTCGCGAACGCGACGTATGAGCGAGAACACCATTACGTGGCGTGAAGTCGCGGCTGAGACTGAAGCCCGACTTTCGGTTGTTGCCGATGTGCCGGCCAATGAAACGCGGTGGATCATCGAACGAGCTGCGGGTTTCGAAGGACCCGAGTACGTGCTTGGACTCGATGAACAGGTGACCGAACGTGGGATGCACTTTCACGATCTCATGGTCGAGCGGCGACTCGCCGGAGAGCCGTTGCAATACGTACTCGGCCGTTGGGGTTTCCGTTCTCTCGATCTCTTCGTTGATCGTCGCGTGCTTATTCCAAGGCCGGAAACTGAAATGGTGGCAGGTCTCGCCATCGACGAATTGCTCGCGATGCGCTCAGCGGGGATCGACCGCCCGGTTGCGGTTGATCTCGGCACCGGTTCAGGAGCAATCGGACTTTCGATTGCTGTTGAAGTCGAACGAGCTGAAGTTTGGATGACTGATGCGTCGGCCGATGCACTCGCTGTTGCTCGATCCAATCTCACAGGAATTGGACGCGCGGCGACGCGGGTCCGCGTGGCAGGAGGCTCGTGGTTCGATGCACTTCCAGAAGAGTTACGAGGAACGATTGATCTCGTCGTAAGCAACCCCCCGTATGTCGCGACGAGTGACGAGGTGGAAGACATCGTCCGCGAATGGGAACCAAGTTCGGCACTGTTCGCCGGAGACGATGGACTCGACGACATCCGAACACTCATTCATGAAGCACCGTCGTGGCTTCGCGCCGGGGGAGTGCTCGTTCTCGAAATGGATCCCCGACAACTCGTGGTCGCTTCAGAGCTCGCAATGGCCTCGGGATTTGTCGATATCGAAACTCGAGCCGATCTCAGTGGCCGAGATCGCGCGCTGTTGGCACGACGAGCGAACTGACGTGGCAATTTTTCTTGCCCTGATTTCGTCTGTCCTTTGGGGAACTTCAGACTTCATCGGTGGAACGGTGTCTCGGCGCCTTCCCTCGGCGACAGTTCTGCTCTGGGCAACGATTCTCAGCCTTCCGTTTCTTGCCATCGTTGCGCTGGTCAGTGGTGACCTCCAGTGGTCGTCGACGACTGTTGGATGGGGAATCGTTGCCGGTGTGGTTGGTGCGCTCGGTATCGCATCGCTCTACCAAGGACTTTCCACTGGAGTCATGGGAGTCGTTGCACCGATCTCGAGCACCTCGGTGATTGTCCCAGTGATTGTTGGTTTCGCTCTCGGTGAATCGGTGAGCATCATCACCGCCATCGGCATCGTTGTCGCCATCGTTGGCGTGGTGATGGCAGGTGGTCCGCACCTGCGTGATTTCTCAACTGGCGGGCACCGACCGATCCTTTTCGCACTCGGCGCCGCGCTCGGCATTGGTCTGTCGCTCTCCGCCATTGCGCGAGGAAGCGAAGCAAGCGCAGTTTCGACGTTGCTCACGATGCGACTCACCTACGTCGTCGTATTGGTTGCACTCGTGCTCGTCGCGTCTTCGCAAATTCGCCCAGATCGCGCCGCATCGCTCGTTCCGTTATTGGCGATTGGACTCCTCGACACATCGGCAAACGGTTTGTACGCGGTGGCATCTCGGGTCGGACCGTTGGTGATCGTCGCGGTGTTGGCGTCGTTGTATCCGGTCGCAACGCTTGTGTTGGCGCGGCAACTTCACGGAGAACGACTCAGCCGAGTGCAACTGAGCGGTGTGGTGTTAGCCCTTGCTGGGGTCTGCGCAGTTGTTGGTGGCCGCTAGCCGCAGTTCAAAAATGCCAGGGGTAAGCGGACCAATCGGGATCACGCTTTTCCAAGAACGAGTCGCGTCCCTCGGCTGCTTCATCGGTGCCGTACGCGAGTCGTGTTGCTTCGCCAGCAAAGAGTTGCTGGCCAACGAGACCATCGTCGATGAGATTGAACGCGTACTTCAACATGCGTTGTGCGGTTGGGCTCTTGCCGTTGATCATTGCCGCCCATTCGAGCGCAACATTCTCGAGTTCGGCATGAGGCACAACTTCGTTCACTGCGCCCATGTGGAACATCTGTTCCGCGCTGTACTCGCGTCCCAAGAAGAAGATCTCGCGTGCAAATTTTTGACCAACCTGACGAGCGAGATACGCCGAACCGAAACCGCCATCGAAACTGGCAACGTCAGCATCGGTCTGTTTGAACTTCGCATGTTCCGCGCTTGCAAGGGTGAGATCGCAGACGACATGAAGGCTGTGGCCACCGCCAGCGGCCCATCCCGGAACCACGCAAATCACAACCTTGGGCATGAATCGAATGAGGCGTTGCACTTCGAGGATGTGCAACCGCCCACTTCGAGCGGGGTCGATCGTGTCGGAAGTCTCGCCTTCGGCGTACTTGTAACCGTCCTTGCCCCGAATGCGTTGATCTCCGCCGGAACAAAACGCCCAACCGCCGTCGCGCGGCGATGGACCATTGCCGGTGAGGAGGACGCATCCCACGTCGCTCGACATCCGGGCGTGATCGAGGGCGCGGTAGAGCTCATCGACGGTTCGGGGGCGGAACGCATTGCGGATTTCCGGGCGATTGAACGCCACTCGAACGGTTCCCTGATCGACGGCGCGGTGATAGGTGATGTCGGTGAAGTCCTCAAAACCGGGGACTTCGCGCCATTTCGTTGGGTCAAAGAGTTCCGAGACCATGAATTCCTCCGGTCAGATGAAGCGGGATGCGCCTACCATCGTCGCGGACGGAGGCACCCGTCCATGCCGAAAGGTGGCGATTGTGTTCGGAAAGCGAAAAAAAGCTGTTGGTGGGGCGTCCCGTCTCCGAGGTTTGGCCTTCTTTGAGGGGTTCAGCGATGCCGAACTTGATCGGGTCGCGGAACTCGCCGACGACGTTGAGATCGAGGCGGGCGAACTTCTGATCGATCAAGGTCGTGTCGGCCAGGAGTGTTACGTCATCGAATCGGGCCAGGCCGAAGTCTTCGTAGGCGAGGAACACCTCGTGACCCTCGGCCCGGGATCAATGGTTGGTGAAATGGCGCTGATCGATCGTCGTCCGCGGACTGCCACCGTTGTTGCAACAACACCGATGTCGCTGTTGGCCTTCGACACCAAAGCGTTTCAAAAACTCTTGAGTGAAATGCCGAAAGCAGAAGAACGTGTTCACGCGCTTCTTGCCGCGCGGCTCAAAGCAAATCTCAACGACGACTAATCGTGTGCGCTCGTTAGGGGAGCGCGACTGTTGCGTCGCTTGATCGGTATGCGCGAGTTCCAACGAGTTCCATTGTCATCGCTGCATTCATGAGGTCAGCATCAGTGGACTGTCCCCACGAACGATGACCGTCGGGAGTGCGTGTCGAGATGAGCGCATGTGATGCGACATCTTCAAACACCACGGTCGCGCTTTCCACGGTGACTTCGCCGACGTACGTATCGTCGCAAACAACGCTTGGTAGCGCATCGACTTCCGCTTGCGGATTGGAATGTCGGTACGCGCCGGCGGCGGGTGGTGTGGTCGATGCGATCAGAACCGCGTGCTCGGTTGTGTACCCGCCATTCGCCGTGCAAAGACCGAGTGAACCGGGGTCGTTACGCAACGTCTCGACCATGGTTGCGAGTCCGTGCGTCGGATAGTTGTTGAGTGGTCCACCCGCGAAGGTCATCCCCCCGGTCACGGTGAGCGGTCGCGTTGCCCCGACTCCGCCCCACCCTGTTCCTGCGGTGTCGGTGGCGGGAATGAGCCCAAGTTCGATTGCGCCGATCTGCACTGCCGCGGGAAAACACGAATAGAGATCGATATGGGCGATGTCATCCGGCGTGATTCCCGCGAGTGCAAACGCGTCGCGTCCGGCGGTTCGAAGTGCTGGCGATGAACACAAGTCGACCCGATTGGAAACGTTCCAGTGATCGATGGCTTCGGTTCCAGCGTGCAAGAACACCCACTGATCACGCGGAACTCCGGACCGTTCGGCGGCAGCGACCGACGTCAGAATGACGGCAGCGCCTTGATCGACCTGATTGTTCGAACACAATCGCTTTGTGTAGGGCCAAGCGATCATGCGGTTCTCGGCCGACGCGGTGGTGATCTCTGACGCCGACGGGGGAGTGCGGATCCAGGCATTTGAATTGCCGGCCGCGACATCGGCGAAGGCGGACCAAAGTCCGCCGATGCGATCGATATGCGCGTCGACGCTCAGCCCCAGTCGGGCCCGAAGCGCAACCTCGAACAATGGGTAGACGTGCACAGGCAAACGAACGCCACGAGCGTTTTCGATGTCGTTCACGAGCGGACGAAGGTCGCCGATCGTTTCGGGCAGATCGATTGCGTCTGACTGGATGGTCCAGTCGGGCTCGATGCCGGCCTTTCGCAGTCGAGATCGGGTCCGTGTTGCTTCACCGCCGGCGATGACGATGATGTCGGAAACCCCCGCCTGAATATCGGCAGCAGCACGAGCGACCATGACGTCGGCGAGATTTCCCCCCACGACCGATGTGGCCAGTCGCCGAGGCGAGGCCCCGATGCGCTCGGCAACAGCGAGTGCAGGGTTTCGGTACTTCCACGAGAGCTCGCTCACCGTCAGAACTTGGTCGGTGTTGGTGAGCAGCCCCGTGCCACCGCTTTCAGTCTCGGCACGACGCAAAGCCTCGGCCATGAGGTCGGCAGGTTCAAGAGGATCGCTCGTTGCGTCGCGAACCATCACCTGCCCGGCACCAACGATGATCGGAAGTCGGGGGTCGAGGTCAGCGGCCATGACCGGCAAGGTACTTCCCGAGCGGGTCAGCATCCGAAGGGGCGGCACTACGATCCACGGGAACCCGCACGAGGAGATCCGCCATGCCCTGGCCCGCTGACAACGACGACACGCTTTTCGGACTCATCGATTCCGAAGTCGAACGTCAGAACACCACGCTGCAGCTGATTGCGTCAGAGAACTTCACGTCTCCGGCGGTCATGCGGGCGACCGGCTCTGTGCTGACCAACAAGTACTCCGAGGGCTACCCGGGCAAGCGGTATTACGGCGGGAACCAGATCGTCGACGAGATCGAAGACATCGCGCGAGATCGTGTGAAGGAATTGTTCGGTGCCGAGCACGCGAATGTGCAGCCGCATTCCGGAGCGAACGCAAACCTCGGCGTCTACCTCGCGCTTCTCGAACAAGGCGACACCGTGATGGGTCTGAGCCTCGATCATGGCGGCCATCTCACCCACGGTTCGCCTGTGAACATCTCAGGTCGTTTTTACAATTTCGTTGCCTACGGCCTCACGGTTTCCGATGAACGCATCGATATGGATCAAATGCGTGAAACCGCATTGCGCGAACGACCGAAGATGATCATCGCCGGTGCAACTGCGTACCCGCGCATCATCGACCCCGCACCGATTCGCGAAATCGCTGACGAAGTTGGCGCACTTCTGATGTTCGATGCTGCACATATCGCCGGCTTGATCGCCGGTGGCGCGCATCCGAATCCCGTCCCGTATGCCGACGTCGTGACCTTCACGACGCATAAGACCCTGCGCGGTCCGCGTGGCGGCTGCATCCTCAGTCGCGCCGAACACGCAGCGGCGATCGACAAAGCCATGTTCCCTGGTTTGCAGGGTGGCCCGCTCGAACATGTCATCGCTGCGAAGGCCGTTGCCTTCCGTGAAGCGGCTGATCCGTCGTTCAAGGGCTATGCACAACAGATCGTGAAGAACTCAGGAGCACTCGCCGAAGCTCTTGCGAAAGAGGGCTTCCGACTCGTTTCGGGTGGCACCGACAACCATCTCTGTTTGGTCGACCTTCGCGGATTCGACGCAGAACTCACTGGAAAAGAAGCGCAAGCGGTTCTCGATCTTGCGGGCATCACGCTCAACAAAAACACGATTCCCGACGATCCACGCTCACCGTTTGTCACGAGTGGTGTGCGTATCGGAACTCCTGCGGTCACAACGCAGGGGATGACGGAACCAGAGATGGCGCAGATCGCTTCGCTCATCGCTCGTGCACTTCGGGGACGCACTGACGACGCCAACATTGCCGCCGTGCGCGCCGATGTGGCGGCGCTTTGCGCCAACTTCACCCCGTACGGCTGAGTCGGGGAGTCTTCGACACCGTGCCGAGCATCGGCGCATACGCAATTGTCTTGGCGGTCGTTGCCGCCACGACGTTTGTGACGTTGTTCGGTGTTCGAAAACTGTCATTTCGTATCGGCGCTGTTGTTCGTCCAGATGCACGACACGTTCACGAGCGACCAACGCCAACACTTGGTGGCGTCGCGATGTTGCTTGGTGTTCTTGCAGGAATGTTCACCGCGTGGTGCATGGGTTCGTTCGACGTCGTCTTCAATGGAAGTACTGAACCGTTAGGACTCGTGTTAGCGGCGATTGTCATTGCCGGAGTCGGCGTCATCGACGATCTCCGAGAAGTTTCAGCACCCGCAAAAATTGCTGGAATTGTTTTGGCCGCAAGCGTGCTCGTTATTTCTGGAATTTCGATTCTCGTGTTTCGCGTTCCGTTTGCTGGCATCTTCGTGCTCTCGACCGATTGGTCGTATTTGCTTTCCGTTGTCTGGGTTGTCGGTATGGCCAATGCGATCAACTTGATCGATGGCCTCGATGGTTTGGCCGGCGGAATCGTTGCGATTGCTGCAGCAACATTCTTTTTGTACGCACACGAACTCGGTGGCGAAGGATTACTTGCGGTTGGAAATGTTGGTCCGCTGATCGCGATCGTCGCACTGGGCGCGTGCATTGGTTTTCTTCCGCACAACATTCATCCCGCAAGAATTTTCATGGGCGATGTTGGCGCGCTTCTGCTTGGTTTGTTGATGGCGGCATCAACGATGGTCGTGGGCGGGCGCACCGATCGTTCCTATTCCGGCAGCTCGTTCTTCTTCTTTGCGCCGCTCTTGATTCCGCTTGTCATTCTCGGCGTACCCGTGATCGACACGCTCTTCGCGATCATTCGGCGCGCCAGATCGCGCAGTGGAATCTCCAATGCCGACAAAGGACACCTCCATCACCGATTGATGGCACTCGGTCATGGACACCGCCGCAGTGTGTTCATCCTCTGGACCTGGACTGCGCTTCTCAGTGGCTTCGTCTTGTGGCCGATCTACAGCGGTTCAGGTGACGGCATCGTCCCCTTCGGCATCGCCGCGATCCTCTTGTCGCTGTTCACGATCCTGCATCCCGGCGTCCGCCTCGAGCGCCGCCGATTGGCTCGCGATGAGGCCCGAGAGGCCCGTCGCCGGGCTGGTCTTGACCGGTCCGAGGCGACCGGGCCGATGGAGATCGGGGCCACGGCGCCGGCTGCGGAAGAAGATCCGGGAAAAGTTGCGGAAAATTAACGGCGCGCCTACCTTGTGCGCAGTTTCACAAGGTCAGCGACGCGCAAGTTTCGGTGTTGTCGATCGGTCCATCATTCCTCCGACACACCAAGGTGCGCGGTGAAGATTTCGCAACGGCGCGAACTCACACAGCAAATGGGTCGAACCACGGGCGGCTATGAGCTCGTGTTTTCGCCGTTGTTGCTCGCGGCCATTGGCTACGGACTCGACCGACTGTTCGGAACGCTCCCCATTCTCACGATCACTTTTGGTGTGCTCGGGTTGGTTGGCGCCGTCACCAAGATCTATTTCACGTACCGCTCGGAGATGGAGCATCACGAAGCGAACGGGCCATGGGCACAACGATGACCTCCCCGACGCACGTTGAGGGCGAAGCACCCGAGTCGATGATCGCTCGCGACATGGTGAAAAAGGCAGCAATTATTGGGCCAATTCTCATCATCGCCTTCGGTTTCATCTGGGGTGTCCACGGAGCTCTCTCAACCGCCTATGGTCTTGCGATCGTTGTGGCGAACTTCGTGCTCGCCGCCGCGATGCTGACCTGGGCCGGACGAATCTCTGCGGGGTTCGTCATGGGCGCAGCGCTCTTCGGTTATCTCATTCGTTTGTCCTTGATTTTCCTGGCGATCTGGCTTGTCCGGAGCGCCTCGTGGGTCGAGTTGGTGCCGCTCGGCATCACCATCGTTGTGACCCACCTCGGTTTGTTGTTCTGGGAGATGAAGCGTGTCTCCCTTTCCATCGCTTACCCAGGGCTTAAGCCCACATCTGCTTCGAAGGAGTCGACCTCCAAGTGATCTTCGGACTCGAGTTCCCGCCCATCGAGAACCTCGTCGAATGGCCGAACCTGTTCGGCCCGACCGACTCGTGGTACGGGTTCAACAAAATTGCCCTCATCAACTTGGTGGCACTCGTCGCGACGGCGGTGCTGTTCCTCCTCGCCGGTCGCCGCAAGACCCTTGAACCGGTCACCAATGCGCCGAAGGGTTCACGCAACCTTGTTGAAAGCGCAGTCGGATTCATTCGCGACGGCATCATCGTCGAGACCATTGGTCCCGACGGCCTTCGTTACCTTCCGTTCCTTGCCTCGCTGTTCTTCTTCATCCTCATCACGAACATCTTCGAGGTCATCCCGTTCTTCCACATGCCAGGTAACGCACGTATGGCCGGTCCGGCCGTTCTTGCCCTTCTCACCTGGGTGTACTTCATCGCCGTTGGTATCAAGCATCAGGGCCTGAAGTACTTCTGGAACTCGGTCGCACCTGCTGGTGTGCCGAAGGCGCTTCTGCCGCTTGTGGTCCCGATCGAACTTCTTTCGACGTTCATCGTTCGACCCTTCTCGCTGGCCGTTCGACTTTTCGCCAACATGCTTGCTGGTCACATTCTTCTTGTGACCTTCACCGTGTTGTGCATCACGCTGTGGGGAGCATCGCTGCTTCTCGCCGTGCTGCCGTTCTCGTTCCTCATGCTGGTCGGTCTGACCGGTTTCGAAATCATGGTGGCCTTCCTTCAGGCCTACATCTTCACCATCCTCGCCTCGGTGTACATCGGTAGCTCGATGCACGCAGAGCACTGATTCCAAGATCGCAATCGGAGCATTCGCTCCACCGCAACCACTGTCGTCACCGGGGCTCGCCGGGGGCGCAACACCCACAACAGGAGAGCAATCACCAATGAGCATCCTTGCGCAAGCCACAACCGCTGCAGAAGCAGCACTTACCGCCGCCGATCAGAAGTCGATCTCGGCCGCTGGTTACGCCGGCCTTGCCTACGGTCTCGCGACCCTCGGCCCAGGCATTGGCATCGGTTACCTCGTAGGCCAGTCCGTTCAGGCCATGGCTCGTCAGCCAGAGGCCGCCGGCATGGTGCGTACCACCATGTTCCTCGGTATCGCATTCACCGAAGCCCTTGCCCTCATCGGCTTCGTTGTCTTCATTCTTCTGAAGTTCGTCTGATCCTCCTTTTGGGTGTTGCGCACCTGTCCCCGCTTCGGCGGGGCAGGTGACGCCCAAACGGATCCGCTGTACGAAACGTCGATCAACCGACGTTGCACTCACGCAGTTTCTTTTCTGTCCCCGACGCACGCTCCAAGGAGTTCCACGTGCTCGCTTCGATTCTGGTACTGGCCACTGACGCCGCCACTACTGCCACTGATCTTCTCGATCAAGCAGCGGGCGACGCCAAGACGGTCAAGAACCCGATCCTCCCCACCGTCAATGAGATGTTCTGGGCAGCGATCTTCTTCATCGCGCTGTGGGCGCTGATGAAGTTCGTTCTGCTTCCCCGCATCACCAAGGTGATGGATGGTCGCACCGACAAAGTTCGTGACGATCTCGCCGCTGCCGACGCAGCCGAGGCCGAGCGCGTCGCCAAGCTCGAGCAGTACGAGGCGGGTCTCGCCGGTGCTCGAGCCGAGGCTGTCGCCATCATCGAGGCCTCACGCGCCGAGGGCGATGCCGAACGTCGCACACAGATCGCCGCTGCCGAGGCCGAGGTGGCCGCAGCCCGAGCCGAGGCCGCCGCGGAAATCGCCGATGCCAAGGCACGTGCTCGCAGCGAACTCACTGGCTCCATCACCGACATTGCTGTTGGTGCTGCCGAAGCCGTTATCCAAAAGCCGCTCGATCGTGCCGCCCAGGGCCGCATCGTCGAGGACTACGTCAACGCCGCCGGCCAGAACTGAGAGGACTGATTCATGAACTTCTTTGTTCTTGCGAGTGAAGCAGCCGCCGAAGGTGGACACCACGCCAACAGCTTCATCATTCCTGGCGATACCAACGAGGTC
>JALQSZ010000159.1:4037-4297 GCA_023264135.1 Acidimicrobiales bacterium | reverse complement strand
CCGAAGAGGATTTCGACAAGCCGATCATTGCGATCGCGAACTCCTTCACGCAGTTCGTTCCTGGCCATGTGCATCTCAAGGATCTTGGCCAACTCGTTGCTCGTGAAATCGAAGCCGCTGGTGGCGTTGCAAAAGAATTCGACACCATCGCGATTGACGACGGCATTGCAATGGGCCATGGCGGCATGCTCTACAGCCTTCCGAGTCGCGATCTCATTGCCGATTCAGTCGAATACATGGTGAACGCGCATTGCGCCGAC
>JALQSZ010000159.1:0-4027 GCA_023264135.1 Acidimicrobiales bacterium | reverse complement strand
CTCTGGTGTGCATTTCGAACTGCGACAAGATCACTCCAGGAATGCTGATGGCAGCACTGCGTTTGAACATTCCGGTGATCTTCGTTTCCGGTGGTCCGATGGAAGCGGGCAAGACCCGACTCGCTGGTTCCGAGGTCAAGGTCGACCTCATCTCGGCGATGCAGAAGGCGGGCGACCGCAACGTCAGCGACGAAGACGTTGAACTTGTTGAACGCTCAGCGTGTCCGACGTGTGGTTCATGCTCGGGAATGTTCACCGCGAACTCGATGAACTGTCTGACCGAAGCCCTTGGTCTTTCGCTTCCTGGTAACGGAACGCTGCTCGCAACACACGCTGATCGCGAACAACTCTTCTTGCAGGCCGGACGCACGATTGTTGATCTCGCCAAGCGGTACTACGAGAAGGACGACGAGTCCGTTCTTCCTCGTGCCATTGCCAATAAGACGGCTTTTGAAAACGCCATGGCCCTCGATATCGCGATGGGTGGAAGCACCAACACTGTTCTGCACATTCTCGCCGCTGCCCACGAAGGCGAAATCGACTTCACGATGGCCGATATCGACGCTCTGAGTCGTCGACTTCCGAACATCTGCAAAGTGGCGCCCTCGACCGACAAGTATCACGTCGAAGACGTGCATCGTGCCGGTGGCATTCCCGCGATTCTTGGTGAACTCGAACGCGCCGGGCTCATTGATGCGTCGGCGCCGACAGTTCACAGCGCGTCGCTACTCGACTCGCTGAATCAGTGGGACATCATGCGCGACTCCTGCACTGCGGAAGCTCGTCACTTCTGGAGCGCCGGTCCCGCTGGCATCCCAACGCAGGTTGCATTCAGTCAAGACACGCGTTGGCCGTCGCTCGACGAAGATCGCGAAAACGGTTGTATCCGTTCGGTGGAGCATGCCTATACCGCTGAAGGCGGACTCGCGGTGTTGTTCGGCAATCTCGCTGCCGACGGTTGCATTGTGAAGACCGCGGGTGTCGATGAGTCGATCTTCAAGTTCACCGGAACAGCCCGTGTGTACGAAAGTCAGGATGCCGCTGTCGAAGGCATTCTCAACGAAGAGGTTGTTGCTGGCGAGGTCGTAATTGTTCGCTACGAAGGGCCCAAGGGTGGCCCGGGTATGCAAGAGATGCTGTATCCCACGACCTACATCAAGAGTCGCGGGCTCGGTGAGAAGTGCGCGTTGCTCACCGATGGTCGGTTCTCCGGAGGCACGGCGGGACTTTCCATTGGGCACGTATCTCCTGAAGCCGCAGAAGGCGGTCTCATCGGTCTTGTGCAGACGGGCGACACCATCACCATCGACATCCCGGCACGCTCCATCACGCTCGATGTGTCACCGGCTGTGCTTGCTGACCGTCATGCGCACGAAGTTGATCGTGGCGATGCCGCCTGGACTCCACGAGACCGCGATCGCAGTGTGTCGCTCGCGCTGCAGGCCTATGCCGCGATGACCACTTCGGCATCGCGGGGCGCGGTTCGGGATCTCACCCAACTTCGCCGCCACTAAGCGAACGACTTCGTTACGCGCCGCTGAAGCGTTGGACGAGACGCGATCGGTACAACTTCCCGGCATCGCTGCGGGGAAGTTCATCGACGATGAAGACCCGTTTTGGTGTCAGCTGTGAGCCAAGAATTTCTCGGCAAAATTCGATCGTGCGTTCCGTGGCCGTTTCGTGGTCGGTGCCTACCGCAACAACGATTGCTGCGGCCACGACTTCTCCAAGATCGGGATCGGGTAGTCCGAACGCCGCGCCATCAATAATTCCTGGTGCAGCGGCGAGCGCTTCATCGATGCGTGCGGGGTAGATGTTGACGCCGCCACAGTTGATGCATTCGGCAGTTCGGCCCGAAAGGTAGAGGTAACCGTCGGCATCGATATGGCCGCGGTCGCCGACGGTGTACCACTGACCTGATTCGTCGTAGGTGGTCGAAGTTTTCTCGTCGTCGCCGTGGTAGCGGAATCGCGAAGCGCTGAAGAACCACACAGTTCCGACCTCGTCAGCGGGTGCAGGGGAACGGTCGTCGCGGCGAATGCACAAACGTTCGGGATCAACGCGGCCGACGCTGCCGGGATGCGCGAGCCACTCCTGAGGAGTGATCCATGTTCCTGGCCCTTCGCTCGCGGCGTAGATCTCGTGGATGACGGGGCCAAACCAGTCGAACATCATCTGTTTTGTCGCGACGGTGCAGGGCCCGGCGCCATGAAGCACGAATCGCAACGTCGAGACATCGAACGATTCACGATCGGGTACTGCGAGCATTCGATTGAACATGGTCGGTACAAAAAACGCGTGAGTGATCGCATGTTGATCAATGAGGGTCACCGCGACCTGCGGATCGAATCGGTCCATGAGGATGACAGTGACACCTGCGCCGAGCGGCCACTCAAGGCAGAGTCGACTCGGGCCCGAGTGATACAGCGGGGCGGTGCACAGCATCGAGTCGCCGTTGTCGCCATCCATTCCAAACATCGCGACCATCGCGGAGCCAGCCGCTGCAGCAGCAGCTGACGGTTGGGGATCGTGACGGACTCCCTTTGGCCGGCCAGTTGTGCCCGAGGTGTAAATCATTTGTGTTCCCCGGGGGCGTTCGGGTGAGACGCTCGCGGTCGGGCTGACCGCATCGACCCACGCACGGAAACCGTCGATGGGATCGCCAATCGCGACGCGGAGTAGGAGCGAGTCAGGCGCGGTGTCGGCGAGATGGGAAAAGTGTGATTCGACAACGAGTGCTTTCGCGTCGGAATCATTGAGTACGTAGGCAACGTCCTCGGCCTCAAGGTGCCAGTTAACGGGAAGAAGAATCACTCCGGCACGCAGCGCTGCTTCGTAGGTGACCATCCATTCGGGTCGATTTCTGCTGAGGAGCGCGACAACATCGCCCGCTTCGAGTCCAGCCGTCGCAAAGGCGGACGCAAGTGCGTCGACCTGTTGTTCGAGTTCGGCGTAGGTCATCGACTCGCCAGTTGACGTGATGATCGCCGGCCGTTGGGGATCGCGCTGTGCGATCGCTGAAATTTCGCGGCCATACGTATGAAGGTCTGCGTCGATCACGGTGCGTCCTGTTGCTTTTTGAGAGGGAACTGAACCGATCGTAGGCTGGCGACATAGAAGCGGCGACGCGTTCCTCACTAAGGTCTCGGTTCGTGAAGGAGTCGCAATGTCGTCACCGCTACTAAGACTTCGAGAGTCCTTGGCGTCAGTGCTTCAATTCGCTCCTCTTGAGTTCCGTCCGCTGCAACGACGTCTTCGTCGCAGCGTCAGCGTCGCTGACATGCGTCGACTGGCGAAGCGCCGCCTTCCTCGCGGTGTCTTTGACTACATCGATGGCGGCGCCGAGGACGAACGAACGCTCAAAGCAAACTGTGATGCATTCGCCAAGGTGACATTCCGTCCTCGCGTTTTGCAGGGTGTCGGCGAGATCAATGTTGCAGGTCGCGTTCTCGGCGAGTCCACTGCGTTTCCTTTCATCATGGCGCCGACTGGTTTCACGCGAATCGCCGATCCGCAGGGCGAACTTGCTGTCGCTCGGGCGGCACAACGTGCAGGGCTTCCCTACACACTTTCGACTCTGGCGACGCGCTCGATCGAGGAAGTTCGTGCTGCAGCGCCGGATGCTCGATTGTGGTTCCAGGTCTATGCGTGGCGAAACCGTGAACTTGTTGCAGAGATGGTTCAACGAGCGGCGGAATGTCGCTACGAAGCCCTTGTGCTCACTGTCGATACCGCAGTGTTTGGTCGTCGCGAACGCGATCTACGTCGCGGATTTTCACTCCCGCCAAAGATCGGCCCGGGGACATTGATCGACGGAGCGCTGCATCCCGAATGGACGCTGTCGTTCTTGCGATCTGAACCGATTCGGTTCGCCAATGTTGTTGGTACTGGCGTGGGGGATGGTTCATCGCCCGTTGATCTTGCCGGCTACATCAACTCGCAGTTTGAGCCGGGACTGTCATGGGCAGACGTTGAGTGGCTGCGTTTGCTGTGGTCAGGACCGATCATCGTAAAAGGCATTCAGACG
>JALQSZ010000158.1 GCA_023264135.1 Acidimicrobiales bacterium | reverse complement strand
TTTGAGAACTTCGTCGATTGCGTCGAGCGAACTCTTGCCTGCAGGATCAGGCGAGGAATACCGAATGTGGGTGAACATCGGCATCTCGGCTTGCTTGGCAACCTGCGCAAGCGCCACGTATTCGTTGAAATCAATCGTTGGCGCGTATTCGGGATCAACCGACAGGCCAATCCAACCTGCATCGAGTTGCTTGTTGAGATCCTCACTCAGTCGGGACAACTGCGTAGGGGTCGCATTCGCTTTCACCCCAATTGAGTCGCGGTACCACTGATCGGAAAATGCGCCACCGAAATTGATGGGCGGCGCGTTCTTGCCGGTGTAACTCGAAAAGAATCCTTTGGCATCGACTGGAGTTTTGATTCCGTGCATGCCGAGATTGGTAGTGACGCCGTCGCCGAGTTTGTACCAAACCCCATAGGAGTTGGGTTCATACGAAAGGACATCGATGAACCCAGGGGCGACCACCAAATTGCGGGCATCGATAACGGTCTTGCCGTTGATGTCGTCGGTCGTGATGAGCGCAATGCGGTTTCCGATGAGTCCGACATTGGCAATTGCGTCGTAACCGGTTGCGGGGTCCATGACGCGCCCACCGGTGATCGCCGTATCGAACAGCGTCGACGAGGGCGGCGGTTGGTACGACGCATCGAGTTTCGGGGGAGCGATCTTCTTTGGCTCTTTGACTTTGACGGTGGTCGTCGCCGAACTCGAACCCGAACTGCAGCCAGTTGCAATGGCAGCAGCCGCGACAAGGCCAGCACCACCTATGACGAGGAAGCGCCGACGATCAAAGGGGGATCCCAAACTTGGGACATCGTTGGCCACGACGTCGAATCTACCGGCGTCCGACCATCAATCTCGGTCGCCCTGCGCTTCGATCTAGTGGTCGGTGGTGTGCCCGGCGTGGAGTGGACGTCCAGCAGGAAGTCCTAGGGCCTCGGCTGCTGCAACCGAAAGCATGCCGATGGGCGTTGCCGCAGAAGTCAATGGTGGAAGAACGGAGGACCAATCGACAGTCGCATCGACCAGTTCAAAAAGCGACATGCACCACTGTTCGGTTTCCCGCTCAATGGTTGCGGTGCCAATCGCGCATCGAGGGTCCAAAGCCGGCGCACCACCAAGGCGAGATGCAAGGAACCCAATAGGAAGGGTGATGGTGTGCATCGATGACCACGCGTCGGGTGAAGTGCGGTGCAGCCAGGAAAGAAGGGCAATGGTCGAGCCGGCAGTTGGAAGAACACCGGTGAGCGCAAGCCAACCTTCCGCACCGTCAGGCAACTGAGAAAGGAGCCAGTCGGCATCGGCTTGTGACTCGGAGTGATTGCTCGAAAGTGCGGCGCTCACGGCTCCGTCACGATCGAACGTCACAAGACCACCGACTGGTTCGCTTGTCGTGAGTTCGAGGAGACGGATGTCATCGGTGGTGAGGTTGAGCACGGCGAGCCCGTCGAGTGCCGTGTGGGTCGCGTCGAGAAGTGCCGACCACCAACTCTCAGTCAGTTCGGCCTGTGAGGTTGAGCCGGTGTGGAGAGCTCGACCTTGTGCGACCGTTGATCGGGCGGCGATATCGACAACCGTGACGGTGGTCGAGGAATGCGACCAATCGACGGTAAGCACAAGCGTCATGACCTAAGCCTGCCACGGAGAGGAAGAAATCCTCCGGTGCAGTGAGCGATTCATTCACAAAGTCGCACGGTTGCCCACAGCCGATCGAAGGTCGCTGGACCGAGAACCGCTTCGAGCAGGGCGAATGCGTCGGCGGGAGTGGGGAGTAAATCGATTGCCCAACGAGAAAACATGCCCGCGTCCATCCAGGCAGCGGTTTCTTTTGCAGCATCGCCAAATGGGAATCCGCCGACAGTTGCGATCACCTTTCGAAATCGTTCCCAATCGAGAGTGCCGCCAAGTGAGCTGGTTGCCTCTGCGAGCGTCGAAGGTGTGACCGGACACATCACGCTGTTGCACGCGGGGTGCAATGTGACGATGTCGTCCCAACTGAGCTCGGGAGTGGCGAGCGCATGACGCGCAATGACTTCAAGCCATGCAGCGACCACGAACGAGGTCATCGTTTCAGTCGGTGGAGGGGTGGGCAGATCCAGAATGCGACGACAAGCATCGGGGACTCGACCATGTTGCGGTTCGGTGGTTGGTCCGAATGTTCGAGTGGCGGGAATGTCGGAGAGAACAGTGATCGCAACGCCAGTGCGATGAAGGACGTGCACAACGGTGTGATCGGTGGGCGGGTCGGAGAATTCCGTTGCACGACTCACCGTCGCAGGTGCGCAGACGCCGACTGCGGAGATTTCCGCACCGACCTGTCGACCAAAAAGCGACGGCACCGGATCTTCCGGATCGAGTTCGACTCGTTCGACAACCGCGGATTCTTTGAATGCGAAAAATGTGGGGCTCGTGCTCGTTGACGTCAACGAAAGGTCGACAAGCAGGTCGAGGTCGCTATGGGTGGTGGGCATCGGAACAACTCTCCGCGTCAGTGGACAGCGGCGATCAGTTCCGGGTGATCGCAATCCCAGTTCGAATCGTTACGCAACGCTCAGATGCGTTGCAGTGCTCGATGGCCTTATTCGTCGCCAACGTCTGACTGCGTAAAAGGACAGAAACCTAAAAGGGCAGTGCGTCTTGGTCGGACGGCGGGTGCAGTTGTCGGAGCATTGCCGCCAAAACCGCGGCGGTCACACGAGTATCGGGAAGGGCGCGATGAGCATTCGGATGTTCGATGCCGAGTGTCGCCGCGCATGCAGCGAGCGAATATGCGCCGTTGTTCTCAAGCACGGCGCGAGCAAGTTGCAACGTGCACACCGCGGGTTGGTCGGGAACGGCATGACCAGCGCGTTCAAATTCGGCCGCGAGAAAACCAGCATCGAACGAGAGATTGTGCGCGGCGACCATCGAACCGGCGATTCGTGACTGCAGTTCGGCGGAAATTTCAGCGAAGGTTGGTGCGCCTACGAGATCGGCCGCGCTGATGCCATGAATGTGCGTTGGTCCCGGGTCGCGGCCAGGGTCGACCAAGGTTGACCACTCATCGATCACTGATCCGTCGGGAGCACAGCGAACGACCGCGATTTCGATGATTCGATCGCGCGCTGGGCTCAAACCAGTGGTTTCGACATCGAGCACCGCAAACGGAAGCGAAGGCGGAACCTTCTTCCACTCTTTGACATTGACGCTCGGAAATGCGGATGTCGTCGGACTCACAATCTGCACGCTAGATCGTGTCTCGGACACTCGGGTTCGCAACAGTTCCGCGAATCACGGAACTAGGAGTCGAGTGGCCCGTCGAGTAGTTCGGTCACGACCGCAGCGATTTCGCTTCGTTCCGAGCGAGTGAGCGTGACATGGCCAAAAATCGGATGGCCCCGAAGCGCTTCGATCACAGGGATGATGCCGTCGTGACGGCCCACATGAAGGTTGTCGCGTTGTGCGACATCGTGGGTCAGCACGACTCGGCTTCCCTCGCCCAAACGACTGAGCGCAGTGAGAAGGACTGGGCGTTCAAGGTTTTGCGCTTCGTCGATAATCACAAAAGTGTCGGTGAGGCTTCGACCACGGATATGCGTGAGCGGCAGCACCTCGAGCAACTCGCGATGGATCACTTCATCGATGATCTCTGGTCCGGTAATGGCTTCGAGTCCGTCGAGCACAGCGGCAGCCCACGGGCTCATCTTTTCGAATTCCGAACCGGGGAGATAGCCGAGGTCTTGACCACCCACCGCATACAGCGGACGGAACACCACGACGCGTTTGTGGCTGCGTTGTTCGAGAACCGATTCGAGACCAGCGGCCAATGCCAACACGCTTTTGCCTGTTCCCGCCGGACCGCCGAGCGACACGATGCCAACGGAAGGGTCGGCGAGGAGGTCGATGGCAATTCGCTGTTCAGCTGAGCGGCCGCGAACATCGAAGAGTTGTCCGTCGCGACGAACGAGATGGAGCGACTTGTCGGAATGGATGCGAGCCAGAGCCGATTGTGAACCGGCGTGCATGACGACGCCGGTGTTGCACGGAAGATTGCGAGCGCGTTCGTCGTCGATTGAACCATGGTCGAACAATTCGTCGATCGCTGTACTGTCGCATTCGAGTTCGACGATGCCTGTCCAGCTGTCGTCATGCGCAAGTTCGTTGCGATATTCGTCGGCATCGAGACCAACGATCGACGCTTTGAGTCGAAGTGGAAGATCTTTTGTGACAACGGTGACCTGGTTGCCTTCGGCAGCAAGGTTGCGAGCAACGGCAAGAATCCGATGATCGTTGCTGTCACCCGAAAGCGACGGCGGCAGTGCAGCGAGGTCTTGGTGATTGATT
>JALQSZ010000157.1 GCA_023264135.1 Acidimicrobiales bacterium | reverse complement strand
TACACACGCGTTTGCTGCGCTGCAATGTTGATTTCCGTTAACACCCGGGAAAGCGTCGTTCCAGGCCGGCCAGCGCAATCGCGAGCTTGACGACGGAGGAATTCTCCCGCGCGATGATGTCGATCCGGTCGAGGGCGACGAGGGGGCGTGGCCAGGTGAGGCGAAGATCGCTGGCAGAGTGAGTCCCGATGGAGCGATCACGGGTGAAGGTGCTCCTGCGGGCGAGATGTTTGTCGCTGACGTCACAGAGGTGGTGTTCGTACATCTTGATGGTGCGGCGACAAAATTGATCGTCGAATGGTGGACGCCGGATGGCGGGCGACGGGAAGTGGAGCGGATCTGAACGTTGCAATGGTGGTCGATCCGAGGGCCTCTCGGCCGGTGGTGCGCAGAAAGCAGCTGAGCAATGACCTTGGACGAGAATCTGATTTCTAATCAGAAAATGAATACAAACGTGTACAGGTACAGCTTGGATTCCTGAAGTTCTCGCGATCGGGTACTTCGGCCATGGCTCCGATGCGATCACTTCTCGTATGCTTGCGAAATGGAACTCACAGCCGCGATCACTCACGAAGGCGATCTCTTCGTTGCGCGCTGTCTTGAAGTTGACGTGACGAGTCAGGGCGACTCGATGGAAGACGCTCTCGCAAACCTCAAAGAGGCCCTCAGCCTCTATTTCGAGGACGAGAACGAACCCGTCGATCTGAGCCATCCGATCGTCACCACGTTCCAACTCTCTGCGTGAACCCACCGCTCCCTGTCGTCAGCGGAGCAGATGCGATCGACGCGCTTGTCGAAGCGGGATTCGTGCGTGTTGGTCAGCGCGGGAGTCACGTGAAGCTGCGCAAGGCACATCTGATCGTCATCGTTCCGCTGCATCGGGAGCTCGCACCCGGGACGTTTCGCTCGATCATCCGCCAGTCGGGACTGTCGGTCGAGGAGTTCATCGCTTTCCTTTGAGGGATGCGACGACGTGGGGGCCTTGCGAGATCAGTTGTCGGGAATGAGGCGGAGCCCGAGCGACGTCACCGAATCGTCGCTGTACCCGATCGACTCGTAGAAGTGGATCGCGACATCGTTTCCTGAGCGAACTTGCAAATTGATCTTCGGACACCCTCGATCGAGGAGGAGTTCGCGGGCTCGTGTCATGAGAGCGGTTCCGACGCCCTTCCGCTGATGATCGGGATGACACGCGAGGTAGTTGATCCATCCACGGTGGCCGTCGTAGCCAACCATCACCGATCCGATGATCTCGTCGTTCTCCGTGAGAACCAAGAATCCCCAGGGCGAGTCCGACGTCTTCCGGTTGATGTCGCGGTGTGCATCATTGTTGGGATGAAGGAGTCCAGCAGCTCGCCACAGCTCGACCACGACGTCAGTGTCGGCTTCAGAGAACGAACGGATTTCCATTCGCTGACGGTACAGGAGCGTGAGTTTCGAGGGCGACCGAGAATTGACCTCGATTTCTAATCAGAAAATGTAGACAAATGTGTTTCGATTCAACTTGGAGTAGTTGCCCCGGAGTCGCTGCGATACGTTCATTCTCGTGTCTTCTTGGAATGAGTTCAGTAGTGCCGAACCTGAGATGGCAATTGTCGTCCAGCAATTGTTCGATGCTCATCGACACAAGACGATCGCGACCATTCGAGCCGACGGCTCTCCGAGGATCTCGGGAATCGAGTGCTCGTTCGGAGACGGCCGCCTGACATTCGGTTCCATGGCGGGCTCTCGCAAACTCGCAGACCTCCATAGGGACCAGCGGTTTGCACTTCATAGTGCGACCATCGATCCGGTGGAGAGTGACGAAGGGGCGTGGCCTGGTGACGCGAAGATCAGTGGCAGAGCGATCTTCGATGGGGAGATCACGGATGAAGGTGCGCCTTCGGGCGAAATGTTTGTCGCTGACATCACAGAGGTCGTGTTCGTGCGTCTCGACAGTGAGGCGACGAAGTTGATCGTCGAGTGGTGGACGCCGGACGGCGGGCGGCGGAAAGTGGAGCGGATCTGACCTTCGCGATGGTTGTGGATCGGAGAGCTCCTTGACCACGATGAAGCGGGAATCAGTCGAGCGTCGAACCGGGATTGGAATCTGATTTCTAATCAGAAAATGATTACGAACGTGTACAGGTACAAGTTCGACAGATTCGATCGTCAAATCAACCTGTTGCCTTCGAAAGTTTGACTCTCCGAGCGGCCAAAGTCGGAATCAACTCGACAACTGAGTCGATCGAACTTTCGATCGTTCAGCGCGGGTGGTCCGACGGCGGTCGGGTAGCAGGAGAGTGGTAGCGTGGTTTGTAATCAGGGTCTCTGTGGCTGAACAGTCACGGGCGGAAAGTCTGTGATGAGCGCCACCAAATTGAATCTGCGACGTCGCCTTGCAGTGATCACTGCTGTGGCCGTTTCTCTACTTGTCTCGTTGGTCGTTTCTGCAAGCGCCACGTCAACGATGAATACGGTTATCGAAACGGTCACGGTCGGCTCGGCGCCTCAAGGCATCGCTATCTCGACCGATGGTGCATTCGCGTATGTGGCGAATACATCAAGCCAGACCGTCAGCAAGGTCGATCTTGGTGCGAGTCCGGCTGCAGTCATTGCGACTATCCAAGTGGGCACTTCGCCGGTAGGCGTTGCTGTGACGCCAGACGGTACTCATGTCTTTGTCACGAATTCTGGTTCGAACACTGTGAGCGTGATTGATACGTCGTCGAACGCCGTGAGTACGACGATCGTGGTAGGTACGGCGCCGAAAGGTATTGCGATCTCCCCGGACGGGCTGTATGCCCTTGTGGCGAACTATGTGGGAAATTCCGTCTCCCTGATCACCCTCTCCAACAACTCGGTGCAGGATTTTGTCAGCCAGTGGGGCCCCACCTCGATCGCTATTGACGCAACGAGCCACTACGCATACGTGACATACGACGACGTGACAAACGGATTCTCGGGCGGAGCACCTGGCTTCGGCATTTTCCTCCTCGCCGCCCCTGTAGGGCTCCAAGGTTTCCAGGCATTCCTTCAAACTCCGTTCGCGGGTTCGGGAATTGCGCTCGATCCATCCGGCGCACTCGGCTACATCACCAACGAGTCCGACAATTCGGTGACGGTGTTCAACATGATTTCCGGTGCCATCTTGAGCACGACGATTCCCGTCGGATCCGCCCCCATTGGCATTGCGCTCAATCCATCAGGAACACGCGCATACGTCACGAATTCAGGGGGCTCGACCGTGAGTGTCCTTGACATCGTGGTGCCGGATCCGATCATTACATCGGTAACGCCAGCGTCAGGCTATGAAAATGGTGGTTACACCATTGTCATAGCAGGCACAGGTTTTGACTCGATTACGAGCGTGACACTTGGCGGAACTGCGTGTCCGATCACGGTGCAGTCACAGACGTCAATCACGTGCTCAGTGCCGTCGCATGCGACTGGTGTGGTCGATGTGACAGTGAGCGGCTTTTCGAAGACGAACACCCTTTCGGCGTCGTTCACCTTTCTCGCGACAACCACGACCTCTACGACGTCAGTGACGACTACGTCGTCGACTACTTCTACCTCAAGCACCTCAACCACCTCAGTCACGGGCGATTCGTCGGTCACGACAGTCGCGGACGATCCGATCACTCCCGCGTTCACTGGTTGATTCGCCGCGTTCGCGTTTGCTGACAATCTCTTTAACGAAATCGGCGATCGGCGGATGCGCGGTTGCGCCAGCTGCGATGGCTTGCGTCACTGCCGCCGTCTCCGCGTCACGCATGACACCGTGCGCATCGGCCATGACGCGGAATTTCTTCTGGTGTCCCGATCTCAACGAGAATGCGGAGTCCCTCGCCAGAGGGCTGGAGCGACCGTTGCCTCGACGTCATCGAACTTCAGAAGCATTCGAGGAGTGACAGGTCGATGAGTGCGCAGGATGATTCGGAGACAGAAGCTCGGAAGTCGTGGTTGGTGCGTCACAGCGACGTGATCCTCGCAGTGCTTCTCGGACTGGCGGCCTTTCTCGGCGCCGGGGCTACCTATCGTCAGACCGTCGACGACGGTAATGCCGCTCGCGCGCTGAGTGAGGCCGGTCAGCTTCGAACGGCAGCAAGCGGTGATCTCGCAATCGGAAACCAGAATTTGAACGCCGATCTCCAAGTGATCCTCCAGTACGAACAGGCGGTCCACACGGGACAGGCCGAGTACGCCACTTTCCTCCGGAGTCAGATGATGGATGCCAATCTCCGATCGACCGTCGACTGGTGGGAGGCCCATCCCGAGGCGACGGACCCGTTCGGGAACGGATCGCCCTATGCCGAGCCGTCGTACGAGGCTGCAGTGGTGACCAACGCCGAAGCGGATGCTCGCATGGAGTTGTACGTGAAATACGACGAGCGCGCCATCAATTAC
>JALQSZ010000156.1 GCA_023264135.1 Acidimicrobiales bacterium | reverse complement strand
CCACATTCTCCTACGCATTGGGCGAGTAGCCCTTGGTGTCATCGTGTTGATTGCTGGTCTACTGATGCTTCCGTTGCCTGGTCCAGGGCTTGTGACCATTGCTGCCGGTCTTGCACTGTTGGCGTCCGACGTTCCCTATGCGCGCAAACTTCTCGAAAGCGTTCGCAAACGATTGCCCGCCGATTCCGACGGCAAGGTGTCGCGTCCGGTTGTCATCGGCGGACTCATCGTCAGCGTGGTTACCGTGAGTGCCAGCGTGTGGTGGACCTTCTTCCGCTAACCAACGCGGAGGTTTGGTTTACGGAACGACGCTGGCCCACGCAGTAAGGAGAGCGTCGTCGCCGGCGGTGTTGAGTCCATCGGAATCGACGGGAATGCGATTCCACGCCCACGCATAGAGCGGCGACGCAGGGCCACGAACGGCGAGGTCACCTTTGGCATGTTCGCGAACGGTCGTGGGCTCACCGTTGACAAATGTGGTGAGCCATTCTCCCGGTGCGTCGGTGCAATGCAGATGGAAACTCGAGGAAAGCTCCGGGTTCTTCACTGCAGAGAGAACCGGCATCAGGACGGTGAGGAGTTCATCGATACCGTCGACTGCTGACTCATCATCGAACGGGTCGATTGCAATGCCCGCAGCGTTTTGCGCGTCCCAACGATGAATCTCAATTTCGTGAGCCATGCGTCGTTGCCAGAAGTCGTTGGTGAAGTTCTCACCGCTGAAATTCCATGACGGACCTTTGGGATCGCAAGTGGCGAGTGTTTGGCAAATGGCGTCGAGCGCTTCGTCAAACGCATCGAAGATGGCTTCGTCTCGCGGAAGGCTCACGAACGCATCTTCAGGTGGTGGTGTGAGCATTCCGTCGGAGACACAGAGGTTGGTGCGTTGCAGCACCTTGCCGGTGTGTCCGAGAAGTCGTCCGACTGTCCAGCCCGGACAATGTTCGACCGGGGCATCGAGTCCGGAAGTTCGTGCGGCGGCGGAAAGACGAGCACCTTCGGTGCGAAGCGTTGCGACATGATCCATCGCGTTGTTCTACACGGTTCTGCGGAAGTCGGTACGTGTTCAGGGTTTCAGAATGAGGTGCGTAGTGGCATCCCGCTCTTGCCGCCCGTGGCCTTTACTGCGAGTACCTGCTGAATCTGGACACCACCGAGTGCGAAATTCACTGCAGATGCCGCCATGTACAACCGCCAAACGCGAGCCCGACCTTCGCCAACGAGTGCAACTGCTTCGTCCCACTGCGCTTCGAGATTTCGGACCCAGCAACGCAGCGTGAGGTCGTAGTGCTCGCGAAGTGATTCGAGATGACGAACCTCGAAGCCGTTTTCCTGGAGCATCGAAACGAGAACGCCAACTTCATGAAGCTCGCCATCGGGAAAGACGTAGCGCTGGATTAATTCGCTTTCGACTTTGGATGTCAGGTCGGAACCAAACGCGGTCGCAAGTCTGCGCGTAAGTGCCTTTGCTCGACCCACAAGATGATCGCCCTGCGGATAGCCCGGCCGACTGATCGCGTGATTGAGAAGTCGACCCTGGTCGGGAAGTAGGTCGTACAGATCGCGAATGTATTCCTCCATTCGCTTTCTCCCGACGTGTTCGAACATGCCGATCGAACTGATCGCATCGAAGGGACCATCGTGTACATCTCGATAGTCCTGCACACGAATGTCGATGCGATCGGAAAGCCCTGCAGCGGTAACGCGTTCGCGTGCGAGCGCAGCTTGCTCCTCGGACAACGTGATACCGACTGCGTCGACGCCGTAGTGCTGTGCGGCGTGCAACACCATGCTTCCCCAACCACACCCAACGTCGAGCAGTCGCATGCCGGGTTTGAGGTCGAGTTTTCGACAGACGAGATCAAGTTTGGCGAACTGCGCGTCTTCAAGCGTTTGTTCGTTACTCGACCACACCGCGCACGAGTACACCATCGATGGCCCAAGTACGAGTCGATAGAACTCATTGGAAACGTCGTAATGATGCGAGATCGCATCTTTGTCTCGTGATCGCGTGTGTAACCCGCCGTGAAGATGCGCTTCCTCTGGTGGGGCTGGAGGTGAACGAAAGACGCCGAGTCCGGTTTCGCGCACAAGTGCAAGAGCAGGAGCGAGGCGCACAGTTCGCAGACTCACATCGAGCGTCGACCCGACTTCAAGCATGGTGAAGAGATCGCCTTCGATGTCGACATCGCCAGAAACGTAGGCGCGCACAATTCCAAGTTCACCGGGGCGGGAAAGAAAACGAGAGAGCCCTCGTTCGGAATTGATCCGCATCGTTGCGACCGCGTCGAGAGGGCCGGCCGCGGAGCCGTCGTACATCTCGATTCGCAACGGGAGCGCCCCGCCGAGGGCGTTGTACAGAAGGGGAGCAAGAGCCATGGTTCCTCCACAAATGTGGTGGAAATACCAGCGGAAATGGCGAGTCTTCGCAAGCGGTTTTGGTGCAGGAGGAAACAGCTGGCGCTGATCGAAGAGTTTTCCGTTTCGCCCGATACGGTCAGTCCTATGACCTCCGGCGGCGCGAACGAGTTGGAAGAGCCTCGAAGCCCGCTGTGTCCGCATGTCGTTACACGTCCGGTGATGACCCAGGTATGGCGGGACGTCACGTTTGCGCATTGGCCAGTGCCCGTCGCCGATGTTGAGGCACTCCTTCCTGCTGATCTCGAAGTCGATACGTGGAACGGTCAGGCGTGGGTTTCTCTTGTGGGCTTCGAGATGGATGCATTGCGGTTGCGCGGATTTCCCGCGATCCCGACAACGCATCAATTCCTTGAGTTCAACGTGCGCACCTATGTGGTTGGTCCCGAGGGGCCTGGTGTGTGGTTCTGTTCTCTCGATGTCGCGCAGTGGCTTCCTGCATTGGTGGCTCGCGTCGGTTTCGCGCTGCCCTATGACAAAGGCGCGGTCGATGTTGCACACGATCGTTCGCGAGTTGTGTGGACCGTTGATCGAACCTGGCCTGAGCGGGCACAGGGGAGCCTTGCTGTTTCTCTCGATGACGACGATGTTGCGCCGGTCGTTGACGATGCATTAGCGACGTTTCTCACCTCGCGATGGCGGCTGTATGCAACGACACGCGGTGGTCGACTGGTCACCGCACCGGTGGAACATGAACCGTGGCCGCTGACGTCGGCACGTTTCATTGGCGCCGACACCGGACTCGCTGCGGTTGCCGGTTTCACGGTCGACGGCGATCCGATCGTTCATCACGCGAGTGCAGTCCGTGTACGGGTCGGACTCCCAAAGTTTCTGCCCCGTCGTCGGGCTCGGGGACCACTGACCGTGTGGTTCGACGAGGACTGCGGTGTGTGCTCGGCATCAGTTCGATGGTTGATGCAGCGCACAGATTCATCGGTGACGTTTCGCCCCAATCGAGAACTCGATGACCCAGCGCTTCTGGCAACCTCGTCAGACGCCATCGTCGTAACGGCCGGCGACGAGTCGTGGACGGCGGTCGACGCAGTCGCCACGATCCTTGAGCGGTCTGGCCGTCTGGGTCGATTTGCGGCCTCTGGTCTGCGATTCCCCGGTGTCTATGGCCTTGCTGGCGTGGTCTATCGCTGGGTCGCGGCGAACCGAGCCCGCCTCTCGGCTCGGCTGGGTTTGGCCGCCGGCTGCGAGCTTCCTAAAAGTACCTCTTGACAAAGTAACTTTTAGCAAAGCAATATGTCGGGGTCCGCTCAATGCCGAACCGCCCCGATCGCGGGGTACTGCAGGAGGAATCCCATGACCCCGACCCAAAAGGCCGCTGCCGCCGTTGATGTGACCCCGGCGGAAGAAGATCTCCCGAACATGATCTCGGTCGACGATCACGTCATGGAACCCAAAGAGTTGTGGCAGGAACAGCTCCCTGCTTCGTTGCGTGAGCGTGGCCCCCGCACGGTGCGCGAAAAGGTGAAGCTTTCGTTCAAGGGTGGCCATTACGGCTTCGAACGAAATGTCGAAGATGGCGATTGGTGCGATGTGTGGGTGTTCGACGATCTCGTCATGCCGACCGGATTGCTTCATGCTCCTGCAGGCGTTCCGCGCGAAGAGCAACGCAATGTGCCCGCGGTGTACGAAGACTTCCGTGATGGCACCTGGGATCAAACCGCGCGTCTTGCCGACATGGATCTCAATCACTGCGACGCGGCCATCAACTACCCCAACATTTTTCCGCGCTTTGCTGGTCAAGGGTTTTTAGAACGTGCCGACAAAGATCTCGCGCTCACGTGTTTGCGCATTTACAACGACTGGATGATCGACGATTGGTGTGCGGGCGCTGGTCGTGGCCGACTCATTCCGCTCACACTTGTTCCGCTTTGGGATCCAGTTCTTGCAGCCGAAGAAGTACGTCGTTGTGCCGCGAAGGGCAGTTACGCGATCGCGTTTAGCGAAAACGTTTCAAAGCTCGGTCAGCCTTCGCT
>JALQSZ010000155.1 GCA_023264135.1 Acidimicrobiales bacterium | reverse complement strand
GGTTGTTGTGCGTTCGGGTCGAGCTTGGTGACATCCGATGTGCTTTTCGACGAACCACCCGAAAACGACACGATGAGTGCAATTGCGAAACCCACGACGATGAGTCCCGCCACAGCGAGCGGGAGATAACGGCGCAGAGCCGATCGGGGTTGGGGAGGAAGCGGTGCGGGTTCCATATGAGATCCGACTGCGAGAAGCAGTTCCGACCGTACTTGGACCCCCGCACCACTCCCAATCACCTCACGGCCAATGGCTGGTTTGGTGACAGGTCCGACTGACCGAGGCGGCAGGCGGGATCGGCTCAGTGGCAGCGATCCCACCCGGCTGCGGGCAGGTGGTTGCTAGGCGGAGCGCAACCAGGACTGAAGGTGCACCGGCACGGGAATGTCGGGCAGCTCATCCTCGACTCGAGCGAGCTTCGGCGGGCGGCCGCGACGACGCTTGGTGGCGAGGATCTTTCCGTTGATGAACATTTGTCCACCCCAGACGCCCCATGGCTCGTGGCGCTCGATGGCCCCTTCGAGACATTCGGTGATCACCGGACAAGTCGAACAAATCGACTTGGCCATGGCGATGTCCTGGAGCTCTTCAGAGAAGTAGACGCCGGTCAACGTTGCGTTGAGGTCGTTGCAGGCGGCATCGGCTCTGACAGCCGGTGAGATGTCGTCGAGCGTCTCGGCGAGCATCGGTTCATTCCTTTCGTGGGTGCACCGGGGTGCAGATGGTCTGGGGTTGAGTGGTGGACAGGAGTCGGTGGACAGGGGCGTGGCCGCACATGAAGAAAGGCCGCCGGGGGAACCCGGCGGCCTCAGTGCATGTACGCAGTGGTGTCTGCGTCAGCTCAGAGATCGCCGGGACGGGTGCTTATGACCGAAGGTCGTAAACGCATTGGTCCCGGTGGCATACCAAGTGGCGGAAATGGTCACGTTGGCGCGCGACGCCACAGGCGCGACGGTGGCCGGAATGGCCGAATGACGCGGAGTGGTGGCGGACGTGAACATGGCCTCCACCGAACCATGTCGGTAGGGGCCCCGTCAACTGAATTAACGGAAATCGACCCGTTCCCGTTCCTGCCAAGGGATCGGGGGCTAGCGTCGACCCGCATGGGAGACGGGGAATCGACGGCGGCGGTGGGTTCGACCCGGCGTTCTGAGCGTGAGAACGGGGCCACCCGAGTGCTTCCGATTCCGGCATCGGGTCGAGTGTTTCGCCGGGAGCGCCGAGTGCGTTTGGGCGATGTCGATTCGAGTGGTCGGCTCCGATTCGACGCTGTGGCTCGGTATCTCCAGGACGTCGCCACCGACGATTCTGATGACCTCGGCAGTCTCGAAGCGCGGGCGTGGGTGGTTCGGCGCACGCTCATCGAACAACGCCACGCCTTGCGCAACAGCGAAGACGTTTCGCTCGCAACGTTCTGTTCGGGCATGGGAAATCGTTGGGCCGAACGCCGCGTCTCGATGACCGGTGCATCGGGCGGTTCGGTTGAAGCGGTGACCTTGTGGGTGCATCTTGATCCGCTCACCGGACGACCGAAGACGTTGCCTGAAGACTTCGTTGCCACCTATTCCGAACCATCGGGTGGTCGTGAGGTGACTGCACGACAACTCCATGAGCCCGTGGTTCCTGGAGATGACGATGTGCACACGATGCCGTGGTGGCCTCGAGTGCGTGACATCGATGTCCTCAATCACGTCAACAACGCAGTGGCGTGGGAAGTCGTTGAACAAACGCTTGAACGCGTTCGCGCTCGTGAACTTCTTGCACTTGAGCTTCTCGGTTCGGTTCGGGCCGAAGTCGAATTTCGTGATCCGATTGAGTACGAGGTTGTTGTCGCGGCAATGCCATTAACAATCGCGTATCGAGTACGAGACGAGGTTCTCGACATCGCGCTGTGGTCCACCGACGGTGAAGCTGTCTACATCACTGCGCAGGTTCGATCGCTCGAGTGATGGTTCTGCATTCGAGATGGATAGGTACGTTTGAGATTCAGGCGAATGCGTTTGTCGTATCAAAGCAAGGCGTATCGAAGGAAGACTGAGATGAAAAACATTCGGAATGTTCGACGTAGCGCTGCGGTGCTTGCACTTTTTGTTTTTTCGATTGTCGCGGTGAGTTGTGGGGGCGATGGATTTCGGCGTTCACCTTCGGTCGATGCGATGGCGGCGGCCGAAGACGTTGCCCATTGGAGTTATGAAGGTCCGACTGGTCCCGACTTTTGGGGGTCGCTTGATCCGTCATTTGTGACTTGCGCAGATGGAAGCGCGCAGACGCCGATCAACATTGTTTCGCCAACTCCGACGGATCTTCCCGACATTCAATTCGCGTACCAGTCGGGTCAAGCAGAGATTGAAAACAACGGCCACACCATCCAAGCGAATGCGTTGGAAGGCAGTTCAATCACCGTGAATGGCAAGACCTACGAACTGCTGCAGGCCCACTTTCATGCGCCGAGCGAACATACGGTGAACGGAAAGAGCTATCCGGCTGAGGTGCACTTTGTTCACCGCGCCGACGATGGAACGCTCGCAGTGATCGGCGTGCTGCTCGAGGTTGGTGGTGCCGATAATCACGCGTGGAGCCCATACGTCAACGGCCTCCCCACGAAAGAAGGCGCCACCACGAAGCAGCAATTTGATTGGTTGGCAATGCTCCCGACGAATCATCAGACGATTCGTTACAACGGAAGTCTGACAACACCGCCGTGTTCAGAAGGCGTTTCGTGGCTGCTGATGTCGACGCCGGTGTCGATCAGTGAATGGCAACTGAAAGATTTCCAAGAGGCCTACAACGGAAACAATCGCCCGATTGAGCCATTGAACGGACGCACTGTGCAGATCGACAGCACGACGAAATAAGAGCAGTTGCTTACGCGTCGGTTGCGTCGAGAGCAGCCAGTGCCGCGTCGAGCATTCGCGCCGAACAA
Source organism: Acidimicrobiales bacterium (assembly GCA_023264135.1). Taxonomy (GTDB): domain Bacteria; phylum Actinomycetota; class Acidimicrobiia; order Acidimicrobiales; family Acidimicrobilacustridaceae; genus Acidimicrobilacustris. The sequence continues at coordinate 1,545 of JALQSZ010000155.1, read as the reverse complement.
CCACTCATGGAAATTGGTGGCGCGAGTTCGGTAACAAGCCGATCAGTAATTGCTCGCAACGCGGATGATGCTTCACCTTCGGTGAGCACAATCGGCGCTCCTGTGTCTCCGCCTTGAGACACGGCGGGCTCAAGTGGGATGCAGCCGAGAAGCGGAAGCCCTTCACTCTGTGCGAGCGCAGCACCGCCGCCTTCGCCGAAGACGGCATGCGTATGACCGTGCTCGCAGGTGAACGCGCTCATGTTTTCGATCACGCCGAGAACATGAAGGTGACTCTTCCGCGCCATCGTGACAGCGCGAGTTGCTACGCGCTGTGCGCCAACTGCTGGAGTCGTGACCACAATCATTTCGGCTTGCGGGAGCATTCGTGCAAGACCCATTTGCACATCACCCGTGCCCGGCGGAAGGTCGATCACGATGTAGTCGAGATCACTTGCCCACGCGACGTCTTCAAGAAAATGCTGCACCGCGCGATTCAAGATGAGCCCGCGCCACATCAGTGCATCGGTTTCGTCGTCGACGAGGAGACCCATCGACACAACATCGAGTCGACCGGTCCCGATCGGAATGGACTTCGGAATGATTGTGCGATCGTCGTTCGGACCAGTGGTTGCTTCGAGACGCCCTTCAACGCCGAGCATGCGCGGAATGGAGAATCCCCAAATGTCGGCGTCGATGACGCCGACTGCGAAACCGCGATCAGCGAGCGCAGCCGCAAGGTTCGCGGTGACGGAGGACTTTCCGACACCGCCCTTTCCCGACGCAATGGCGAGCACCCGCGCACCAGGCGGGACGCGGTTCGGACCAGCAGTCGATTGCGCGTGCTTTCGAGCAACGTCCATTGCCGCGGCCTTTTGTTCCGCGTCCATTTCGACCCAATCGATGGAGGCCGAGGTGACCCCGGGCAGACCCTCGATGCGGGTGAGGATCTCGCGTTTGAGTTGTGCCTTGAGCGGACACCCGGCGGTGGTGAGCGCCACAACGACGACCGCCTCTCCCGCCTCGGAGACCGTGGCCGAGCGGGCCATTCCCAATTCCACGATGTCGGCGCCGAGCTCAGGATCGACAACGCCGCGGAGGGAAGCGAGGATCTCGTCGCTGGTGGGAAGGCTGGCCATGGCGGAAATCTACCGGCGAGAGCGGCGGTCTCCCCGGCCAGACGTGGGATCTTGATGATGATTCCGCTACCCTTTTTTCCCACACCGCTGAATCACGGAGGACAACAGTGATCACGCTCACCGAAACCGCTTCGTCAAAGGTTGCCGAACTCATCGCCCAAGAAGGCCAAGACGACCTCATGCTGCGCGTCGCCGTGCGCCCCGGTGGCTGCAGTGGCTTCAGCTACGAGATGTTCTTCGATTCCGAGAAGGACGCCGAGGATGTCGTGAACACCGAGTTCGGTGTTCCGGTTGTCGTTGATCCTTCAAGTGCTCAGCTCCTCACCGGCGCCACCCTTGATTACAAGGATGGCCTTCAGGGTGCAGGTTTCGCGATCGACAACCCCAACGCCCAGAAGACCTGTGGCTGCGGTAACTCGTTCAGCTG
>JALQSZ010000154.1 GCA_023264135.1 Acidimicrobiales bacterium | reverse complement strand
ACCTCGTCAGTTGAAGAAGCGAGTTCAGGAGACATCGAGGAGTCCTCTGCGTCGGAGTCGTGGGTTTCAGTCACGTCTGGAGGCTAGGGCGATCAGGCGGCGTGTCGTCGGGCAACCCTCGACGACACAACGCGGGCGAGAATGGTCATGGCAAAAACAATCGCCACCAGCGTGAGAGCAGCGCCCCACGCACGGGCTTGCGCCGCTTCAAACGGCGTTTGAGCGTTTCCAAAAATCTGCACGGAAAGTGCCGTCATCGGCCCGCTGAAGATGTTGAGATTGAGATTCCGGGCCGCACCGATCGTGAACACCAGTGGTGCAGTTTCGCCAGCTGCACGAGCGATCGCGATCATCACACCAGAAGTAATGCCGCCGAATGCTGCGGGAAGTACGACCGTGAGAATTGTGCGCCACTTGCGATTGCCGAGCGCGTAACTCGCCTGGCGAAGTTCATCGGGAACGAGTCGCAGCATTTCTTCGGTCGTGCGAATAATGATCGGAAGCATCAAGCAACCGAGCGCAAGCGAACCACCAAAACCGTTCAACCCGAAGGTGAGGGTCCAGACGGTGTACACGAACAGACCCATCACGATTGAGGGAACACCGGTCATGACATCGGCCATGAATCGAATCAATCGAGCGGTTCGGCCTTTACCGCCATATTCGTGCAAATAAATCGCACCCAGGATTCCGAGCGGAATTGCCATGAGGGCAGCGACCGAGGTGATCAGCAAGGTGCCAACGATTGCTGGCCCCATGCCGCCGCCGGCTTTGCGAGTGATCGTCGGAAGATCTTCGGTGAACCACGCAAGCGAAAGTTGGCCGATTCCCTTAAACAGCACGTAGCCAATGACCAGTGCCAACGGAATTACGGCAACGAGAAGCGCGCCAACCATCCAAATTGAAGCAAGACGGTTCTTGATAACTCGCGAACGACTCGTTGTTGCATCGAGCAGAAGACGTTCGACATCGGTCGGAAGTAGATCGCTCATCTCACGCTCCCTGGCTTCGACGGTCGAATCGGCTCACGATGCCTCGCGCTGAAACATTGACGATGATCGTGACGCCAAAAAGCACCACGCCGAGTCCGATCAACGCGGCTCTGTGCGTTCCTGATGCTTCACCAAATTGGTTGACGATGACCGCAGCCATCGAATCGCCAGCATCAAACAGATGCGTTGTGATTTTTGCTTGGGAGCCAATAACGAGCGCAACCGCAATCGTTTCGCCCATCGCTCGACCAAGGCCCAACATCACCGAGCCCACAATTCCTCCGCGACTCCAAGGAAGCACTGCAGCTCGAATCATTTCCCAACGCGTGGCGCCCATGCCGTAGGCGGCCTCACGTTGCGCAGATGGAACAGTGGCGATGACTTCACGGCTGAGTGACGTGATAATCGGCGTGATCATGATCGCCAAGATGATGCCGGCAGTCATATAACTGCGGCCGCTTTCACCGTTGAAGAACCACCCGAGAACGGGGATGTCGCCAACCGCTCCGCTGATTGCTTTATAGACAGGCTGGATCGCAGGTGCGAGCACGATGATGCCCCAAAGTCCGTAGACCACCGATGGGATCGCAGCCAAGAGATCCATGACATACACGACTGGTTTACGCAGTCGACGCGGTGCCGCTTCATTCGCATACAGCGCGATACCGAGACTGACCGGAACCGCAAGCACGAGCGCGATCAACGACGACAGCACCGTGCCGTAAATAAACGCAAGCGCACCAAATTTGTTTTCCGCGGGAATCCAGGTGCTTGAGGTAATGAAACCAAAGCCCTCTTGACGGAACGCGGGCCATGCTTCCTTTGTCGTCGAGACAGCGATCAACGCGAGGATCGCCAACACAACGAGGCCAGCCACAAGGGCGATGACCTTAAAGGCCGAGTCGCCACGGCGACCCGATGTCGGTTCGAGTAATGACGAAGCGTCGCCCCCGCCGAGGGGGGCGACGCTGTCGTCATGAGTAAGCAAAGTCACGTGGACGTTCTAGCCCTGAATCTGGGTGATTTGCGCAAGTGCCTTGTCACGAAGTGCGGTCGGCAGCGGAGCGAAGTCCACGTCCTTGGCAAGGTTCTGACCGTCGGTCAGAAGGTAGGTGAGCCAGCCCTTGATGGCCGAGGCATTCGACGCCGGCGTCGTGTAGACGAGGACGTAGGTGCCAGCGGTGATCGGGTAGGCCTCAGCACCAGCGGTGTTGAGTGCGGAGTAGGTCAGATCGTCCTTGACGGTGGCGTTGGCGAGGGCAGCGGTTGCGCCTTCAAGGGTCGGGGCGACGAACTTGCCGTCCTTGTTCTTGATGGAAGCGAACGAAAGACCAGTTGCCTTGGCATCGGAAAGGTCGACGTAGCCGATCGCTCCGGGGGTGTCCTTAATGATCTGAGCCACGCCAGCGTTGCCCTTACCAGCCTGAGCAGCGGGCCAAGCGACGGTGTCGCCAGCAGCCACTGTGAAGTCAGCGGCGTCAGCAGCGGCAAGGAACTTCGAGAAGTTCGAGGTCGTACCCGAACCATCGGAGCGAACTGCAACGGTGATCTTCGTGCTCGGGAGAGTCACACCGGAGTTGTCGGCAGCAATGGCCGGGTCATTCCAAGTGGTGATCTTGCCCATGAAGATCTGCGCAAGCGTGGTGGCCGAAAGATTGATCGACTTCACACCTGAAAGGTTGTACGACACCGTGATGGGTGCAGCAACCGTGGGGAAGTAGAGGAACGGGCCCTTGAAGGTGGCCTTGTCAGCATCGCTCACGAGGCTGTCGGATCCGGCCCAGTCGGAGGTACCAGCGGCGAGATCCTTCTTGCCCTGACCCGAACCAACTGCGTTGTAGTTCACCGTGACGCCAGAAGCGACCTTCTTGAATCCAGCGATGGATTCTTCATAGAACGCCTTCGGGAAGGTTGCACCCGAGCCGTTGAGGGTTCCCGAAAGGGACTTGTAATCGAACTTCGACGCCGCACTCGTGGTGGACGACGAAGAATCCGAGGAGCTCGTGCCACAAGCGCCGGCCACAAGACCGACAGCGACGAGAACGGCCAGGAGCCATGCAAGGCCCCGCTTAGATGAACGCAAGGTAATTCTCCCTGTAACAGATGGTTACGGCGGACCCGATCGGGCTGCCGGGAGGCACCGTACGGATCGAAGATGACCAGATTCCGGGCATCAGGTGTACGGGAGGTGAACGAAAGGGGAAATCCTTGCGATGGGTTGCTCAGCGCAACCGGGATGCAACTGCCTCGAGGCGTTTTGGCACCGCCCGATACCAAACCCAGACGCCGCGTTTTTCTCGGGCCACGAGTCCGGCTTCAAACAGAATTTTGAGGTGATGGCTCACTGTTGGCTGCGATTTACCAAGGGGCGGCACCAGGTCACACGCGCAGACTTCGCCTTCGGTCGACGAACTGATGAGCGATAACAATCGGAGACGCACCGGATCGGAGAGCGCAGCAAACACAATTGCGAGATCGTCGGCGTCTCGCTCACTGAGCGGAATATCGCGAGCGGTGCCGCAACACACTTTTGATGCGGGTCGGGCAGATGAGGTTTTTGCAGACATCAGCGCTCCTCTCAAACAAGACATTTCAAACTGGGAAATTTCAAAACAAGATATTGACAACTATCAATATCATGAGCATAGTACGTATCGACGATCATCGATACGTACGACATCGGTAGCCAAGTACGAACTTCGTCGCTCCATCAAATCCCACGAAAGCGGAGCCCCCTATGTCTCGAGTCCAACTCGCCCTCAATGTCTCCAATATCGACGAAGCAATCGCCTTTTACTCGAAGATGTTCAATACCGAGCCGGCGAAGATTCGGGAGGGGTACGCAAACTTTGCCATCGCTGATCCTCCACTCAAGCTCGTGCTCATTGAAAATGCCGTTTCCGAACGACTGAACCATTTGGGCGTCGAGGTTTCCTCCACCGACGAAGTCATCGAAGCAACGCAGCGATTCGACGAGGTCGGTTTCACCACCGATGTCGAAGAACAAACCACGTGTTGCTATGCAGTCCAGGACAAGGTCTGGGTCCGCGATCCCGACGATGCTCGTTGGGAGTTCTACACCGTGCTTGCCGATTCGGCGGAGTTCGGAAGCGCGCCAGTCGACGGTGGCGATGTCTGTTGCGCAACGTCACCGACAACCGAACCAGTCACGCTGGGCTCGAAGCCTGGATGTTGTTGATGTCGCCTCTTGTTCGAAAGTGTGCAGCCGAGTTCCTCGGCTCCGCCTTTCTCATCGCAACGGTCATCGGTTCCGGCATCATGGCCACGAACCTCACCGACAACGTCGCTCTGCAGTTGCTCTGCAACACCGCAGCAACTGCAGGCGCACTTGTCGCGCTGATCGCAGCATTCGGTTCGGTTTCCGGTGCCCATTTCAATCCGGTCGTGACCCTCGCCGATCGAGTCTTTAAAGGAATGCCAACTCGCGACGTGTTCCCCTACATTGCCGCGCAACTCGCCGGCATGTTCGTTGGT
>JALQSZ010000153.1 GCA_023264135.1 Acidimicrobiales bacterium | reverse complement strand
CATATGCACACCCATCGATGAAACATTGACGATGTCGCCGCTATTTCGTTCGAGCATGTGCGGAAGCATGGCCAATGTGAGGCGAACGGGTGAGAAGTAATTGATCGCCATGACGCCTTCGACATCGTCGGCGGACATCTGATCGGTGCGCTTGCGCTTGGGAACGCCTGCGTTATTGATGAGCACATCAACACGACCGTCGAGCGACGCAATGAGATCCGATGCAATGCCCTCGAGTGAGTCGAGTTCCGCGAGATCGGCGACGATCATCGTTGAATCGGGTGATGACTCCTGGCAACGAGCGAGTACATCGGCCAGGCGGTCGGCACGACGAGCAACGATGGCCACTCGAGCGCCACGACTGGCCGCCTCAATCGCAAGCGCTTCACCGATGCCAGACGAAGCACCGGTGATGACGATGTTCTTGCCGGTGAGATCGTTCACTCACTTGCTCCCGTGGCGCTTTTCGAACGCGTCTCGGATGCCGTCTTTCCAACTGACCTTGCACGGACCAGTGAGGGCTGCGCGTTTGGTGTTGTCGGTGACGGAACCACGAAGCGTGCCCTCGACCGGAACGGAGTTCACGACCGGGTCGATGCCGGCGAGTTCGCCGATGTACGCGCACCATTCCTGAACGCTCGCCGGTTCGTCGCCGGCCCAGTTCACGATCGTGGCTTCGGTGGACGATGCTCCATCGAGCAGCGCTTCGGTTTGTGCAGTGATGTCGTCGGTATGGATCGGCATGTACATGCATGGATCCCAGCGAGTGGTCACAGGGTTTCCGGCCATGAGTGCATCCATCTGCATGATGGGCAGGCCGCCAGTTCCGTCGGGGCCATAGGACGCGTTCATACGAGCAATGGTGACGGGAAGATCGAACAAGCGAGCGCAGGTACGAGCCACGGCTTCCTGTGAGATCTTTGACATCGAATAACTCGGCGCGTGCGCGGCGTTGACATCGCCCAACGGGTCGGTCTCTTTGAAGACATGCCAGGGGTCGCCATCGGCGGGTGGCTTGTACACCGAATGCGTCGACATCACGAGTGCAGCTTTCGCATTTCGGCAGTGATGCAACAAGAGCCCGGTGCCTTCGGCGTTGGCGCGAATAGCGAAGTCGTAATCAAGACCGGCGACCTGCACGACGGCAAGATGCAAGACATAGGTGAAGTCGGTTGGCAGTTCGCTGAAATCAGGATCAGCGAGATCGATCGCCAACGTCTTCACGCCAACGTCTTCGACCTGCTTGCGCGTTGCCGGATCACCAAAGCGGGCGATACCCCACACTTCGTTGTCCTTGGCGAGATCGCGCGCCATTGGAAACGCGATTTGGCCTGCGGGACCAGTGATGAGAATTTTCTCGTCGCTCAGCATGTTCAGCCTTTGTAGAGATCGGGGAAACAGGTCTGGGCCATTTCGCGGAATCCCTCACGCCATTCGACGGTGGGTGCCCATCCGAGACCGAGAAGCTTTGAGGGATCAACGGGATTCGGGGGAATGCACTGTTCGCTTACGACGAGAGGAATCTCGACGCCGGTAAGGCGAGTGAGTTCTTCGGTCCACTCTTCGATGCTGACGAGTTCTGGAGCGCACCAGTTGTAGATCGGCGGCGGAACATCGGCTTGTGCAAGGAGGTAGGGGAGTGAGCCAAGAATGTCGCGGTCATGCAGGAAACAATGTGTGTTTGGTGCGTCGGCGCTGATGGTGGTGGGAATGCCCATTTGCGCGAGCGTCACCATCATTTGGGGCCAGCCGTGACCAGGCCCATAGGGGACATCGAGTCGGGCAATTACTGCAGGAACACCGAAGCGCTTCGACGCGTACTTCACTGCAGATTCGGCAGCGATCTTCGAGATCGAATATGTCGTCATGAAACCCATCGCGCGATGGTTGTCGCCCAAGTCATCGGTTTCGACGTGACTCACGTGTCCGTTGGGTTCGTACACCGCGCAGGATGAGCAATGGAAAAACGCTTTGACGCCCTTCACTCGTTCGATGAGCAGCGCGACACCTTCGGCGTTCGCGGCGAGGTCACGATCGAAGTTGTTCGATTTCGCGACTGCCATGTTGATGACATAGTCGAGTCCATCGGGGATTTCGTCGAACGACGCCGTTTCGAGGTCGATGGCAACAGGAATCACGCCGTCGGCTTCCACCTTCGCTCGTGAATCGGCATCAGCAAATCGCGACGTGCCGTACACGGTGTTTCCAGCGGCCACGAGGTTGCGGGCGAGCGGCCCGGCAACTTGTCCGGTCACGCCGGTAAGCAGGATGTTTGCTCCTGTGAGCGGTGCAGTTGTCATTTAGATCTTGTCCGTGAAGTCGTCGGTGCCGAAGTTGGTTTGTTGGAACGGACTCGTCCACACATGCGTGGCGAGTCCGCTTTTGTTGATCGCCTTTGCGATCTTTGCGTAACCCTTTTCCCAACCCTTTTCTGGGTCATGGTCGAGGAAGTGGATCTGCAGGAATCGCCGCGGGCCTGCGGCCGGACGCACGACATCGGCCGGCGCGTCGTCGGAAAGCGGAATGACCGTTCCGCTGCCAACGAGATCTGGGCCCCACTTCTTCGTAAAGGCTTCTTGCAACCAGTTCTTGCGGAACCATGCGTCCCACTCGTCGTGCGTCACGCCTTCATTGAGGTCACCGGCAACAACAACGATGCCGGGGTATCCGTGATCGAGTCCGAGCTCGATGGTGCATCCCTTCGGGTCACGCTGTTCGCTCCATCGCATGTCGTAGAGAAGCGTGTGGATGTGGTCGCGCTCGGCAAACATTCGCCCTTGCTGATGCAGCATGTTGACGTTGTCGACGTTCCAGCGGTTGCACTCTTCCGTGGTGCCCTTTTGCCACCAATAGACCGCAAGGTAGGAACCGGTCTTCGGATCGGGGGTCATGTCGTTGGTGGCGTTGGAGCGAAGCTTCTTGAGGCGACGGGTTGCCACGAAGCGATCGCCAGCGAAGACGTTCGGGCCCATGAGGCAGCCTGAGTAGAAGTGGTCGTGTTCGTACCAGCGGTTGTACGCGACTTCGTAGCCCTTATGAGGCTCGACCATCGTGAACAGGAATGTCCCGACCTTGACCGGGTAGTCCTTCTCTGAAAGTGCCACGTTTCCCCCTCGGAACTTGTGAGGAGGCCACGTTACTGCCGCTTCAGGCGGTCATTCTCCGACGAGAGACCAGGACGAGGAGGCCACCGAGGAGGAGGCTGACGCCACCGATGCCGAGGAGTCGGTTGGTGTCAGTGCCAGTGGCGGGAAGGCCACCGCCATCGACAACAACGGTTGCTGTCGCGGTGTTGTTATCGCCGTAATTGTCGGGGTTATCGGATTCGGCCAAGACCGAATTGATGATGGTTCCCGCTTCAAGTGTCACGGTCGTGAGTCGACTCGTAGCGGTTTCGCCCGGGGCGAGAGTTCCGACAGACCAAACACCTGCAGTGGTATCAACCGTCCCCACCGATGGTTCTGCGGAAATCAGGCGAACTGAGCCAACGGCGTTGTCCTCGACAACACGAACGTTCGTTGCCGTGCCAGGTCCGTTATTCGTGACGGTCACGGTGTAGACGACAGTGTCCCCGATTTTCGCTTCTGTTTTGGAGGCGACTTTCGAGACCACAAGATCGGCGACGGGAACGACGACATTGGTGGTTGTGTCGGTCGCCGTCGATGGATTGATTGTGGGTGTTGTCGTGGTGGCAGTTGCCGTGTTGATGAGAGTTCCACCGCTCAAGGGAATTTCGACCGTGTAGTCGAGGACGACGAGATCACCAGCGTCGAGGTTGCCGAGCGCGCAGGTCATCGTCGAACCGGTCACGGTGCAGCCTTGGGGTTGGGAAATCACCGTGACACCAGATGGAAGAACGTCGGTCAGTGTCGCTGAGTTTGCGCGACTGGGCCCCAAATTTTCGACGACGACGGAGTAGTTCAGCGTTTGACCAGCGAGTGCGTCGTTTGTTGTCCGTTTGCGAACGTAGAGGTCAGAGACAGTGCCAACGGTGATGGAAGCGAGCGCAGCAGGAGTGTTGGTGCCACTTGCGCCAGCGATCGCTGTATCGGTGAGGACGGTCCCGGAAGCGAGGGTGGGATCAGTAAACCCGATGATCGAGATGAGGGCGGTATTACCAGGATCAAGCACTCCGAAGGAGCAGGAGATCGTCGCGGCAATGGTGCAGTCGCCGTTGGAACCGTTGTTTTCCCATGTCGCAATTTCGGGAGTAAATCCTGTCGGAATGGTGTCAGTAACGATGACTCCAGAGGTCGTCGCCGTTTGGCCTGCATTCATCACGCCAATCACGACCGCGGCAGCATCGCCGGCATACACATTCGGCAGTACCGCAATTTTGGCAATATCAAGCGATGCAGGAACCAATGCAGCGACAGATAAGCCTGCAATCGTGGCGTTATTCGAAAGGTTGTAGTCGTGCGTCGTCGAGGTGACGCTCGCAGTGTTCATGTACGAAGTCGCTGTTTGTACCGACGGCGCTGCGATGGAAATC
>JALQSZ010000152.1 GCA_023264135.1 Acidimicrobiales bacterium | reverse complement strand
CGGTGGCCAAAGCTCCACCGCACCGATCTCCGTCGGAAGTTGCCTCGCCGAAGTGGTCCCCGTTTTCGCCGGGTAAACCCGCCGGTTTCACTTCGAGGAATTCTGGCCCAGCACTGGGATCCCTGTTGCTGTAGAACTCCTAGAGAAATCGCCGGAGTGACTGTCAGAATGAATTGGCAAGATCTCCGCAAGTTCCTAAAGTATGGGCAGCCCGGCTGCCACCACATTGCTCTCGGGTTGCACCTGATCCTCAACCTGCGGAGCACTCCATGCGCCACCCAATTCGACTCGTTGTCGCCATCGCAACAGTCATCGCAGCATTCGCCACATTCGTCACTCCTGCGAGTGCGACCCTGGCTGTTGGCACAACTCAAAGTTTCACTGTGAACAGCATCAGCCACGACGGCATAACACTAGGAATTAGTTGTGTTCCTGCAGTCGGCGCCGATCCCGCAGGGTGCATGTCAGTCGGCACCAACGAAGGAACGCAGCACCCGTTGTTCGCGATTGGTGAACCAACACAAACACCCGGCTATGCCGATTCGGCGAGTGGTCGCCACAACCTTGAAGCGGTGTCCTGTGTGACCTCAACGAAGTGCGTTTCCGTTGGCTGGGGCGATGCCAATGCAAGCGGCGGCCACCCATACATCACCGAATACAACAGCGGCACGTGGACCAACCGTGTTGCTGATCCCGCCGACATCAAGTTGGCGGCTGGAAATGCTCGACTGTGGACAGTCACGTGTTTCGACTTCGACAATTGCGTGGCATCCGGCAGCTATCAAGCCACCACGGGTGACGCCTACTGGGCGTTTGTCGCAACGAAAGTCAATGGAACGTGGTCGGCGCAACGAATCACCATTCCTGGAGAAACCGTAAGTTCCGGGCCATGGTGGAACGGTTCGCACCTTCGCGAACTCTCCTGCATTTCCTCCACGCTCTGTGTCGGAGGTGGCACGTTCAAGAACGCTTCTGGTCAACGCGAAGCATTCCTCGTAAAGGGAACGCTTTCGGGAAGCACTTGGACCTGGACCCCAACCAACCTCACAATTCCTGGTGCGACACAAACAGACGGTGAGCCCCAGGTGTCGTGCTCGCCAGATGGGTATTGCATGGCAATTGCCGGCTACTCATCTTCTGGCGCGACGTCGAATCCTGCGTACGCAATCGAGTTCTCGAATGGCGCGTGGTCGAACTCCCCCATCCTGTTCAACAATGGCAGCGGCGACAGCGTGTGGGTCAACGACGTGAGCTGCCCAGTGACCGGAATCTGTTACGCAGTCGGCGGAAGCATCACCGCCAACTTCCACGGCCTGGTTTGGGAATTTGTTGACGGAGTCCCGACAGTCGTCACTGTCGACAAAGGCTCGCTCGGAACGATTCTGTACAAGATCGACTGCCCAAGTCTGCGTAGCTGTGCAGCTATGGGAACCGGCGACACCGACCCTAATAACTGGGGTGGCTTCAACTTTGTTGCCGTTCGAGAGAATGGAACGTGGTCGGTGGCACCGCAGTTCTCGATCTTCGCCCAGAACGTGAGCGAAACATCGACACGCGCGCTTGATTGTCGTCTCGATGGCTTCTGCCTTGGAGGTGGCAATGACTTCAACGGGGCATGGAGAGCAACGGTCACGCCGTTCACCTTCACCGTTGATCCCAACAACACCCGCGGTAGCAGCGGTGGTGGCAGCGGGGGTGGTTCCGGCGGCGGAAGTAACGGTGGCGGCGTTGGTTCCGGATCAGGTTCCGGTTCCGGAACCGGTTCAGGCACGGTGGTTGACGAAAGCGGCAACCTCGTTGCCATTCCGGTTTACACCGGGTAATCACCGAACGGTTTTTTGCACAGAGGGTCGAGCACATGCTCGGCCCTCTGTCATTTTTGCGCGACACAAAAAATCCCGAAGTTCTTGTGCACATTTCGTGTGGTTTCGTGCGTTATCTACCTAAGCGATCAAACGCTGTCACCGTGACGGCGTTGCGCTTCAGGCAGAAAGGACCTCCTATTGAACGAACTCACACCAACTTCTCCTCACATTTCTCTCAACACACTTCCCAATCCCCATCTGTATTTCGCTTACGGATCAAACCTCGATCCCGACCAGATGGAATGGCGCTGTCCTGATGCAGTCGCTGTTGGCGCCGCCCGTCTCGACGACTGGGCCTGGCGTATTGGCGGGCGTGGCTATGCCACCGTTTCTCCCGCTCGCGGTCATCAGGTCTGGGGCGCGATCTGGAATCTCTCCGATACCGATCTGCGAACGCTCGATCGGTATGAAGGAGTGGCCGGCGGGCTCTATCGCCGCGAACCGGTCATCGTGATCGCCAATGATCAGCCCATCGAAACACTGATCTACATCGAGAACTACGACGATGTCGGTTCGCCCTACGGCGACTATCTCGATCGCATCATTGTCGGTGCGCGCTGGTTCGATCTCCCACGTTCGTGGATTACCGAGTTGAGCGCCTGGGCCGAATCGGAGAACTGAACCAGTTCAGTCGCGCTTTACCAGCGCGTCGCGAATTTCGGTGAGCAGTTCAATCTCGGTCTTCTCTGCTTCGGCCTCTTCTTCGCCGCGCTTGCGGAACCCCTGCATGGTGTTCAGCGCCTTCACCACGATGAACAGCGCGACGGCCACAATCAGGAAATTCACGAGTGCGGTCAGGAACTTGCCGTATTCGATAACGCCCTTGCCAATGCTGAAAGTGAGTGCATCGAAATTGGGCTTGCCGAAGATGGCGGCGATGATGTTCATCAGCACTCCGTTGGCAAAGGCGGTGATTACGGCGGTGAAGGCAGCGCCGATCACCACGGCAATGGCCAGATCGACGACATTGCCTCGAGAGATGAATTCCTTAAATTCCTTGAGCATGAGCGGTCCTTTCAGGGAACGGAGTGCGCCATTTTGACCCCATCTCGGGCTTGACGTTGGTCACAGCAGCTGCCGGCTGCACCCGACCTGAGACCAACCGGCAACTTCACTAGTCTTTGTCCACTTGTGTTTATTGAGCGTGGCGGAATGGCTACAGCGGGTTCAGGAGTTACCAACGTGAAGAACCGGAAGCTCCGGACTCGAATTGTGGCGGTCGTGATCGCGCTTGTCGTGCTCGCACTCGCCAGCCCCGCGTTCGCCGTCGTTCCGCCAACGATGACTGTCACCGACTCCGGATCAACCGTTGGTCCCGATCAAGCAACGCTTCTTGATTCGACAATCGCCGCGCCTATTTCAATGACGGGCCAAACGGCTTCGGAAGTTGCTGCGACGTGGTCAACGTCTGATGCCGTCTTAGCGAACACCTCTTCGATTGTGCATCCCGAAGGTTGGAACCTCGAGTACACCACCGACGGCACGACTTGGTCGTCGACTCCCCCTTCGCCGCTCTCGCTTGCGACTGGTATTCGCTCCGCCGGCAACGTGCAGTCCCAAGGTTTGGATGGGGCTGGACTTCAGGTGTCGTCGCGTCCGTCAGCGGGAACCATCCTTCCTGTCAGTGGCGCGATCCAGGGTGGTGTTGGCGGCGACGGTTACACACTTAACTTCGCCGGCACTCGCGTGCTGAATGTTTGGCATCACCAGAACATTTCGAAGATCACCATCGACTGCCATCTCCGCACTACCGGCGCGCAGTGTCCGCGGGTCGAAATCAATGGGCCCTACGCCAATCCAAATAACTCCATTGGCGCCTACGACGAAGCGTCACAGAAGTTCTATACACAGGTCCTCAAGACCTCTACGAATGAACTCGGCTTCGTCTGTGCTGACTATTCGCTCGTAACACCAGCTGCTTGCAGCACGCCGTTCTATGCGATTACCGATGCGGCGAACACGCCAGCGGGACTTTCCACACCAAACATGGGTGGTGCGTCAGTCGACGGTTCGCACTTCTATTTGGTGAATGCTCGCGACAACAAACTTCTGTGCTTCGACATCTCGACTGCAACGCCGTGCTCTGGCTTCGGACTGACCGGATTCACGACACCTCAACATCCGAACGGATGGCCGTTCGGTTACGGCTGGAACTCCGATATTTCCGCGATCGGCGGCAAGGTCTACATGCTCGTGGGCAATCAGTTCGGCTGCGTTGATCCAACGCTGAATCCGGTCGGATGGTGCAGCGGAAACTCGCCCATCACTATTGGCGTCGCAAACGATGTTCCCCCGTTCCCGGTCTACAACGCTGCGGGCGTCCTGCAGATGGTATGTGAATTTGGGGCTCGCCAGTGCATCACTAGCACGGGCGTTGCGGCCACGATACCGTCGGCGCTCAGCACTTTTGCTGCCTCTACACCGATTGCCGCCAACCCCTATCTGCTCTATTCAGTCTTTGAGTGGACAGTCAAAGAAAACAAGCTCTTTTGGCCGACGGAACTCGGCGGTGTCACGAACGCCGGTTGGGCAAACGACGCTGCGTGTTTCGACTTCACCACAAATCTGCCCTGCACCGGAGGCGACATTCCTGGCGTGAAATACGACGTTTCTCTTGCAAGCGGTGCATCG
>JALQSZ010000151.1 GCA_023264135.1 Acidimicrobiales bacterium | reverse complement strand
ATCGCTGGAGACGGATCGCAATCTTCCGACACTCGTGTCGGGCGGTGGACCGATACGGCGCTCATGATTCCGCTCGGTACTTCTGCAGTCACTGTTGGATTCGGGTTTCTCATCGTGTTTGACGAACCTCCGCTCAACCTGCGGTCGTCGATGTGGTTGATTCCGATCGCTCATGCACTGGTGGCGTTGCCGTTTGTCGTTCGCCTCCTGGTACCGGCACTGCGATCAATCGATCCGAAGTTGCGTGAAGCTGCCGCGACGCTGGGTGCCTCGCCTCGCAGAGTTTGGTGGAGCGTCGACATTCCCATCGTTGGACGTGCTCTGGCAGCGGCGGCCGGTTTCGCGTTTGCTGTCTCCCTCGGAGAGTTCGGTGCGACTGCGTTTTTGGCTCGACCCGACCGTCCAACAATGCCAATCGCGATCTACCGCGCACTGGGTCGACCAGGTGAATACAACTTCGGTCAGGCCATGGCGATGTCGACAATCCTCATGGCGCTTACCGTTGTTGTGATGTTGTGTATCGACCGCTTCCGACCTGCTGGCGTCTCGGAGTTCTGAAATGCCAAACACATTTCTTGAAGTGAGCGGAGTGTCATCACGTCATCCAGGTACCGACGTTGACGCGATTCACGACATGACGTTCGCGGTTTCACGGGGCGAGGTGTTGGGTGTTCTCGGATCCTCTGGTTCGGGAAAGACAACGTTGCTGCGAGTGATCGCCGGGCTCCAAGCGCCAAGTTCAGGTTCTCTGCGTCTCGATGGTGTCGACATCACCTCGACTCCAACGCATCTTCGCGGGATCGGACTCATGTTCCAGGAGCACGCATTGTTTCCGCATCTCACGGTTGCCGACAACGTTGCCTTTGGATTGAAGATGGCAAAGATGCCGAAAGCTGAGCGAGCGAGCCGAGTCCAAGA
Organism: Acidimicrobiales bacterium; assembly: GCA_023264135.1. GTDB lineage: Bacteria > Actinomycetota > Acidimicrobiia > Acidimicrobiales > Acidimicrobilacustridaceae > Acidimicrobilacustris. Next base: position 3,622 of record JALQSZ010000151.1, on the reverse strand, counting down.
GGTCCTTGAACTCGTCGGCATGGGTGGTTTCGAGTCTCGCAATGTTTCCTCGTTGTCGGGAGGAGAGCGGCAGCGAGTCGCTCTTGCACGGACAATTGCGCCATCGCCACGAGTGCTTCTTCTCGATGAACCATTGGGGTCGCTTGATCGAGTGTTACGCGATCGTTTGGTGCCCGAATTGGGTGAATTGATTGCACGTCTCGGGCTCACCGCTCTGTATGTGACACACGATCGGTCGGAGGCCTTCGAACTTGCTGATCGCATCGCCGTGCTCGACGAGGGTCGGATTGTGCAACTGGCAGTGCCATCGTTCCTTGACCAGCATCCGGCGAACGAGCACGTTGCTCGTCTTCTCGGTCACCGTTGACCAGCGCCTGTAGGTCACAATGGTGCAATGGAACTGACAGCAACGCTTGAAGCCCGCTGCACAATCGAGGAACTGCGGGCCTTCGTTGGTGACCTGACTCGTTACCCCGAGTGGTTGACAATTGTTCCCCGAGCTGAACTCGAAGCGGGCAGCAGTCCAGAGGCATGGGCGGTTGAGCTTCGAGCCAAAGTTGGTCCGATCGCTCGGTCGAAGCGGCTTCGAATGGTGCGCACGCTTGATGAGCCGACACACATTCGCTTTGAGCGAGAAGAACTCGACCGTCGAAGCCACTCCCCGTGGATTCTCGATGCCGTGATTGCTACGACTCCGGAAGGTGCAACATTGACGATGGGCCTTTTCTACGGAGGCTCGTTCGGGGCGGGGCTCTTTGAACGATTGCTTGCCGATGAAATTGCGACATCGAAAGAAACTCTTCGCTCGTTGGTGGAAGAAGGCCCTTCGGTTCCCTAGCGTGGTGTCATGACTGTGCATGAAGACGCTGACCTCACTGCGGCATCGATCGCGTGGGACCTTGATCCGCTCGTCGGTGGTAACGGCCAAGAAGGGGTGAACCAACTTCTTGACGAAGCGTTGGCACTCACCGAACAACTTGAGCAATGGCGAGGACGCATCGGCGATCTCGAGCCTGCGGAACTCGCGCAGGCAATGTCGACTCTTGCTGACATCCAGGATCGACTCGGCCGAGCGGGCTCATGGGTCTCACTTCGATTTTCGGTCGACACTGCTGATCCGGCGCTTGGTGCTGCAATGCAAAAGTTCCAAGAACAAGCGACTGAATTGTCGACACGCTTGATCTTCCTCGAACTGGAATGGGCGGCTGTGCCCGAAGCGCGGGCATCGCTCTTGCTCGAGGCCGATGAACTCGCGTTTTGTCGCTACTACCTCGAATCGGCCCGACGGTATCGCCCGCATTTGTTGACCGAACCCGAGGAAAAGATTCTCGCCGAAAAGGACGTCACGAGTTCATCGGCATGGAGTCGATTGTTCGACGAACTCACCTCAGCAATCATTGTTGAACTACCGGATGGTCCAACAAGTCTTGAACAAGGTTTGTCGCGACTGGGTTCGCCCGATCGCGAAGAACGGCGAATTGCCGCAGACGCAGTCACGGCGTCGCTTGAACCCGGCTTGCGTACGCGTGCCTATGTCTTCAACACGCTTATGGCGGACAAGACAACCGACGACCGCTTACGGGCCTACTCCTCATGGGTCGCAAGCCGAAACCTTGCGAATCAGGCGAGCGACTCTTCGGTGCAAGCGCTTGTTGATGCCGTCGTCGATCGCTACGACATTCCGCAACGGTGGTACCGACTCAAAGCGCAATTGCTCGGCGTCGATCGTCTCGCTGATTACGACCGCAATGCGTCGATCGCCTCGGCCGAAGAAGAATTTTCATGGTCACAGGCCACCGAGATTGTCCTTGACTCCTACGGTTCGTTCTCGGGCGAATTGGCCGGCGTTGTTCGCACGTTTATTGACGAGTCTTGGATCGACGCACCGGTTCGACCTGGCAAGCGTCCCGGCGCATTTTGCGCCTACACCGTGCCGAGTGCGCATCCGTTCCTCCTGTTGAATTGGACAAGTCGACGTCGCGATGTGCTGACCCTTGCGCACGAGCTCGGACATGGGCTCCATGCGTACTTGGCGCGTGAACAAGGGATCTTCCATCAGTCGACTCCTCTCACATTGGCCGAAACCGCATCGGTCTTCGGGGAAACCGTGACCTTCGGTCGGTTACTTGCCGATACGACTGACCCCAATGCGCGACTCGCGCTCCTCGCCGAAAGCCTTGAAGGCCAGATCGCAACGGTCTTCCGTCAGATCGCGATGAATCGCTTTGAAAACGCGGTGCACACACATCGTCGCGAGATTGGTGAACTTTCAACCGAGGATTTCGCTGATGCATGGGAGAGCACACAGCGAGCCATGTTGGGAGATGCTGTCGAAGTCACGCCTGGCTATCGGTCGTGGTGGAGTTACATTCCGCATTTCATCGGCTCCCCGGGTTATGTCTATGCCTACGCCTACGGACAATTGCTCGCTCTTGCTGTGTATGCCCGTTACGAGGTCGAAGGCGATGCATTTGTTCCGGCCTACCTCGATCTCTTGCGCGCCGGAGGTTCAAAGTCGCCGGAAGACCTCGGCCGAATCGTTGGCGTCGATCTCGCCGATCCTCGGTTCTGGGATGGCGGCTTGTCCATCATCGATACGCAACTCTCCGCTGCTGAACAGGCAGCGAAAGATGCTGGGCGGCTCTGACTGCTTGTCGCTTGAACTACTTACGACCGAGCTCGAAAGGACTGAGGTCGGGAGCAGCGACAGAATCTCGATAGTGGAACATCGAGTACGGATACTGCGTCACGATCTTTCCTGACGGACTTTCGTAGTAGTGGCCGCACCCCGCATGCCACACGTCGACGCCCGCAATCGCTTCCTGAAGCTCGGCGTTATAGGCATCCATCGCGTCGCGACGGACATCGATCCAATCGACACCTGCGTCATTCATTTGCGTAAGCAACTCGAGTACGTAACCAACTTCGTATTCGGCCATCTCAATGAGTGAACCCGCATTGTTGTTCGGCCCGTACAACATGAAGAGATTGGGGAATCCAGTCGTGGTGACCCCGAGATACGCCTCGGGGCCGTCCGCCCATTCCTCGTCAAGGCTGCGGCCGTTGCGTCCGGAAATTGGTATCCGCGACGCGAACTTGTCGACGACGTAGCCGGTTGCGCAAACGATGACATCGAACTCTCGTTCAATGCCGTCAGTCGTGACGATGCCGGTCGGCGTGATGCGTACAATCCCATCGGTGACGAGTTCGACGTTTGGTCGATTGAACGCAGGGTAGTAGTCGTTCGAGAACAGAGGGCGAAAGCAGCCCCATGGAACATGTGGCGTGAGCCCCTCCCGAGTCTTGGGATCATCCACCACGGAGATTGCAACAGCACCGGCCCATTCGGCGCCGTCGAGAATGTCTTTGTTGCTGAACGGTGCATTCGGGCCGATGTAATTCATGATCGCGTCGCGATAGGCCTGAAGCGCTTCGGGATTCCGTTTGAACTCTTCAATCTGTTCAGAGGGAATGGGGAACTCTTCTTTGGGCAGCACCCATTGAGGCGAACGCTGGTACGAGGTCAGTTGCGAGGCAACCTTCGCGATTTCAGGAATGCTTTGGACCGCGCTCGCCGCGCCACCGATGACAGCAACACGCTTTCCACTGCTATCGAGGTCAT
>JALQSZ010000150.1:4098-4562 GCA_023264135.1 Acidimicrobiales bacterium | reverse complement strand
GGAAGCGCCCAGGACGTTGAGCCCGGGTCGCTACTCGTCTTAGGTATTGACGGGGCCCGCTTCCACGATGCCTTGGCAATCATCGCCACGCACGTTGAAACCGGCTACCAATGGCCGGTTGGGATCTGGGAGACGCCCGATGACGCGCCCGAGGACTACGAGCACCCTTTTGACGCCGTAGATGGCGCGGTAACCGAGGCAGCAGAGCGCTTTGACATCTGGCGGGCCTATATCGACCCGCAGTACATAGAGCCGCTTTTTGAGAAGTGGCAGGGCCGCTACGGCGAGCGGAGCTTCATGCCCTGGTACACCTCGAGGCCGCGGCAGGTCGGCTGGGCGGTCCGCGAATTCACCGACGCCATTGCCGCCGGGGATTTCCAGCACGACCCAGACGAGACTTTCAGCCGCCACATCAAAAACGCTGTCAAGAGCAAGCTCAACGTCCGCGATGACCGCCAACGGTT
>JALQSZ010000150.1:0-4088 GCA_023264135.1 Acidimicrobiales bacterium | reverse complement strand
ACGACGCGATCATGTCTGGCGGCCTGTCGCACGATCACTCGCCGACGCTGGCGCGGCATCTGGACAACTGCGTGGTCAAGACCGACCGGCTCGGCCCGCGTATCACCAAGGAGCACAAGGGCTCCCCCCGCAAGATCGACGCAGCTATGGCCGCGGTGCTGAGCTGGGAGGCGAGGGGAGACGCCATCTCAGCCGGAGCAACCGCAAGTCAAGACAAGAGCTGGACGACCTTCTAGGAAAGGAGCGCCATTCGTGGCCGAATACACGCCCGAACAGTGGCGCGACAGACTCGAGAAACGCCTGCATGATCGCTGGTCAAGCTGGGCCACCTATGACGCCTATTACGAGGGGGACCACCGGCTCCAGTTCGCAACTGCGCGCTGGAACGAGACCTTTGGTGCGAAGTTCGGAAAGATCACCGACAACTTCATGCCAATCGTCGTTGATTCGACGGTTGAGCGCCTGAGCGTCCAGGGATTCCGCTTCGGCCAGGAGCAGGAGGCCGATACCGATGCCTGGGACATCTGGCAGGCCAACAATTTGGACTCTGCCGCCGAGATGGCCCACACCGAGGCCGTAAAGCTTGGAGAGTCCTACTGGCTGGTTGAACCGCCGCTTGAGGAAGGTGGAGCGCCCCGGATCACCGCCGAGCACCCGTCACAGGTCATCGTGGCCCACGTTCCGGGCGACCGCAGGCGCAGGATGGCCGGATTCAAGAAATGGATCGGGGAGGACGGCTACGCCTACTGCGTTCTGTACCTGCCCGAGGCCGTCTACAAGTGGGAGAGCTCCAAGCCGCTGAACGACGGCGGAATGGTGAAGGGAAAAGTTGACTGGGTAGTGAATGACTTGAATCCGGGAGGACGCAACCCTCTCGGAGTAGTTCCAGTCATACCGCTGCCCAACTCGCCTTCAATGCTCCGCGGCGGCGCCTCAGACATCGCTGGCGTCATTGACCTTCAGGACGCAATCAACAAGATCCTCTCGGACATGATGATTGGGTCTGAGTACCAAGCGTTTCCGCAGCGTGTTTTGACCGGCGTTGAGATCCCCAGGGACGAAAACGGCCAGCCGTTGAAGGCCGCAGCGCTAAAAGCTGCCCAGGACCGGGTCTGGACCTTCGCCAACGACAACGCCAAGGTGCACGAGTTCTCAGCGGCCCAGCTTTCCAACTACATCGACGCCAAGAACAGCCTCGTGTCAGATTTGGCCGCTCAGACCCGACTCCCTCCGCAGTACATCAAGGGAGAGATCACCAACGCCTCTGCTGACGCCCTGAAGATGGCCGAGACCGGCCTGGTCAGCCGTACGCGGCGCAAGATGCCTGCATTTGGGGCCGCGCACGTCGAAGCGATCCAGCTCGCCTTTCTTTCCGTCGGTGACGAGGCTCGAGCCCGCGAAATCGTCGCCCAGACCATCTGGGTTGACCCTGAATCCCGCTCAATGGCTCAGGTCGTTGACGCGGCGGTCAAGCAGAAGGAACTCAACGTGCCCGATGCCGTGCTTTGGGAAAAGATCGGCTACAGCCCGCAAGAGATCCAGCGAATGGAGGCTCTTCAAGCTCAAAGCATTTTCCTTCAGGCACCGCTTGAGGCTGCAAGCTCACCGCAGCAGCCAAACGGTAACGATCAGGGCCAGATTTCAGAATGGCTTGACGAGCTCTTGGCGCTTGTTCGGATTGGTGATTACGCAGGCGTTGCGGCACTTCTGGCCAATGGCTGGCCTACCCAATGGGACCGCGCAATTGATGAGATGACCTACGCAGGCCGTGAAACCGACCTAGAAACCCTCCGGCAGATCGTTCAGGCCCTCCGTGCAATCAGGCAGGGCCCGGTAACCGCTGAATCGGTCAGGCAGCTGCTCGGGTAAAGCGTGGCAGCCAACAGGCGCAGCCTCGCAATCACCAACGAGTACGGACGGCGGCTAAAGGCCGTTGAAGCGCAGGTATTGGCCCAAAACGAACGGGCGTGGAACCTGACCGGAAACTTCGATGCCCAGTACGCAGAGTGGTTTGCGCTGATGGCCCCGGCAGTCGCCGCAGCCCAAGCGCTGAACGTCAGATTGACCTCGGCTTACCTGGGCGCCTTTCGCACCTCTGAAACTCGCACGCCCTCAAGGCCACCCGACATCAACCCGGCTGAGTTTGTCGGCAAGACCCGGGACGGGCGCACTTTTGAAGAGGGCTGGACCTCTCCGCTGATCAAAACCAAGGTTGCGATGAGTGAGGGCAAGACGATTCCCGAAGCGTCAAATATTGGGCTTGAGGCGTCGGCAAACATCATTCGGATGGACACCTACGCGGCGGCTCGAGACGCAATGGCCCGCCAGATCAGGTCAGACGATCTGATTATTGGCTATCGCCGAGTGAGCCAGGAAGAAAACACCTGTGGGGGGTGCTTGGCCGCAGAAGACGGTGAGGTGCTTTCCGAAACGGAAGATTTTGCCTCTCACCCGGGCTGCGATTGCGTTGCCGAAGCCGTCTATGGCGACGTGGATGACCTTTTCAATCACCCGACTGGCGCTGAGCGTTTCAGTCGACTGACTGCCCAAGAAAAGATTGAGGCAGTCGGCCAGGACGCCGCACAGCTACTTGGAACTGACGAGATCCAGCTGTACGAGCTCGCCGGCAAGTTCCGGACCGCCACCGGCCAAGACTTTCTCGTTGAGCGTCCTGTCAAGGACCTCGTTTAGCCACTACCCCAAAGACCCAGGAGGTCACCCATGTCCGAAGAGGACACTCCGGCCCAGGAGGCCGAAACCACCGCTGCGTCAAATGAGCCTGAGCAGGCCGAAGCCCCGGAGGCAGAAGGCCAAGAGCCCAAGCAGTTTGACGAGGCATACGTCAAGAAACTCCGCGCTGAGGCAGCGAAGTACCGCACAGAGGCTCAGGAAGCCAAGGCCAAAGCCCAGGAGTACGAGGACGCACAGAAGTCCGAGCTGGAAAAGGCTCAGGACAAGCTGGCAGCCACGGAGGAAGCCAAGGCGCAAGCTGAGGCCACACTTCTGCGTTACGAGGTCGCCACAAGTAAGGGCGTGCCCAGCCAGCTCATGGAGCTGCTTACCGGATCTTCACAGGAAGAGCTGGAAAGGCAGGCCGACTTGATCCTCGAGAACGCAAAGACCGCGGACGCTCCGCAGGCCACCTTTGAGGGTGGACCCCGCGAGCCCGCGCCCGCGCCCAAGGAACCAGGCACAGCCCATAACGAGCTGCTTGTCCAGCTTCTCCGCGGCGCTTCAAACCAGTAACTGATCCTGCGCCGAAACCGGCAGCGGGACACACGACAGAAGAGAAAAGGAGGGCCTTTCAATGGCCAACCAGATCCCGCTGTCCGGTCTCAGCGATGCGGCCGGCGGCTACCTCTTGCCCGACGAGCAGGGACAACTGCTCACCACGGGCATCCTGAACCAGTCTGCAGCCTTCTCGGTTGCCGGCGATGTCAGGACCACCACCTCACGCCGGACGGAGTTCCCGATCTGGCTGGGCGAGCCGACCGCAGGCTTCGTAGCCGAGGCCGGCACCAAGGCCGTAACCGGCGCCGAGTTCGGGCAGGGCACCCTCAACATCAAGAAGGTCGCCTCCATCGTCCTGTTCACCGACGAGCAGATCGAGGATGTCCAGAACGGCGACCTCAACGTCCTGGTGGACTCCGGCGTCCGTGACGCCATCGCCAAGGTCATCGACCAGAACGCCATCGGTCGTAACAACGGCTCGGCGGTCTCTGGCAACTTCGACACCGAGCTCTGCGACACCACGAGCAAGGTCGAAATCGACCTGAGCAAGCAGGACGCGCTCGCCACGGCTGTCTCAGCCGCGATGGGCACGCTCGAAGCCAACGGCTACACGGACCCGAGCCAGATGGCGCTGATCCTGGCCTCCGACGCACCGCGGCACCTCCGCGATGCCCGGCAGACCGGCGGCGGCACCGCATCCGCGACGGCGCAGGCCGAGGGCCTGTACGTCTCCAACGCTGACCCGCTCTACGGCATCGAGGCGAGCTTCTCGTCCAACCTGGACCGGATCAACGGCGGAGCCGGTGCCAACAAGACCGTTGGTCTGCTGGTGTACCGCCCGAACCTGCACGTCAGGG
>JALQSZ010000014.1 GCA_023264135.1 Acidimicrobiales bacterium | reverse complement strand
CTAGGCAGTGATGCAGCGCGACTTACGACTTTGAACCGACCGGGTTTGTCCAGTTCGGTTGAATCGTGAGCTTGCCTGCCGCATCGAACAAGGGCGTGCCTTCTGGGGTGATGAGTTCACCCGCAGCATTCAGCATCGGCTTTCCATCGCCGTAGGTGATGTTGCCGGTTGCATCGACCGTGGTCTTGCCGCCGGAAAGCGATTCCCATTCATAGCGAACAACAGCAAGCAAATTCGCCTGGCTCAGTGTCTTGTCGAAGTTCGGCATTGGGTTGCCGTTCCAACTCAAGGTCTTGTGTTGGCCACCTTCACGAGCGGGATTGCCGTACGGCGTTCCGGCAGGACCGGTTCCGTTTGAACCAAGCCACACAAATTCAAGTTGACCGATCATGTCGGGGAACGTTGCAACGAGGTTGCCGTCGGTCATCGGACGACCAACGCCACCGCCACCACCTGCGCCGTGACAACCCGCGCAGTTCGCAGCGAACAGTGACGCGCCGGTCGCAAGCTGCGACGGTGCACCATTCGAAGAAGGGGAGAGGCCACCGATATAGATGACGGCCCACAGCGGAAGGAATGCCAACACCGGCATTGCCCAGAACGGGATCTTCTTCCGCTTGATCGCTGCTTCGACATACGGCGGAACCGGTTCGGGAGCAGCGGCCGGAGTCACGGCCGCAGGAGCGGCAGCGGCGGTTGCTGCTGCTTTTTCGACCGGTGCGCTCTCGGCGGCCGGTGCTGCATCAGCAGCAGGAGTTCCACCGTCGAGCGATGTCCGACGGTCTTTAGAGCGCTTGAGCAGATGCTCGGGAACTTCGGTCACGGTTCCTCCGAAGCGGACGGGGAGAGAGGGTGGGAGCGGTCGTGTGGCAGGTTCGCCGGCGACGCCGACAGACACTGGCCATACCCGGTCAAACCTAGACGACGCGGAGAGGGCGGAGCCAAGTATCGAGCAGGAGAGTTCGCGAACTCGCGATGGTGAAATGTCACGCCATCGAATGGCGCGTGGAATGTCTCAACCCCCTCGCGGCGGTGCTAGACAATGAAAGCGCCGGACCGACCTGATCGGACTCGGCACAGTTCTGTCCGTACCATTTGTGCAAACGTTCACGAGGGAGGCCAACCCGGGTGGTTGCGTTCATCGCATCGGTGCTTGTAGCGGTTCTCTTAACCGCACTTGTGATTCCGATGGCCAAGCGACGTCCAGTAGGGACACCGCTCACATGGGGCGAGGCCATGGTCGCGTCCGTTTACGCCTTTTTCCTTATGTTTTGGGTCTATGGGCTTGTTCCTCACCTCTTCCTGACATGGGCAGGTAACGAACTCGGTTGGCGTCCCGACAAGCTGCTGCTTGGTCCTGGTGGCATCCTCAAGCCGCAGTCGCTCGACGGCTGGAGTCCGATCACGATCACCTACCAGACCCTTCGCGATATCGGCGCGGTCCTTATCTATGTGGTCTTCCTCGTTGCCCAGGTCGCGCTGTGGGTCTGGTGGCAGAACCGTGGCAAGCGCGCCGCGGCCGCCGAAACGGCGCAGGCCTCCGCAACTTCCGAATACGGCCGTCCGCTGGTCCGGAAGAGCTGATCATGGCCCGTATTGACGCCAATCCCCCGATGCCGGAGTTCCGCGACGATTACGTCCTGCGGGAAGTCGACGCGGAATGGCTGTCAAAAGCGGTCAAACCCAAGCAATTCATTCATATTGACCAGTCCGAGTGCATTACCTGCGAAGGCTGCGTCGACATTTGCCCGTGGAAGTGCATCCACTTGGTTCGCACCTCCTCAATCGATGAGGCCATTGGCACCGAACTCCCCGGCGAAGACCCCGGCGACCGTTCGGTCTTCCTCATCGACGACGATGTTTGCACCCGATGCGCCCTGTGCGTTGACCGGTGCCCAACTGGTGTCATCATCCTTGGAAAGGTCGGTGCTGCACCGGCCGATGGTGATTCCCATCAGCGCACGCCAACTCATGGCTACGGCTACGGCATGCGTCTCGGTTAGTGCTACACCTTGTTTTTCCTGATTTTTTCTGACTTTTCTGAACTCGAACCACCCTCCCGGAATCGTTCCTCGATCCCGGCTCACACGGAGTAACTGCCTTGGCCAAGACCATGGAGCGCCCCAGCGGGAAGAAGACCCCCGCCCAGCGCGTCAGTGAAATCGTCGATAAGACGCAGGGCTCACAGGCCTGGAACTCAATTTTCCGACCCGGATCGGTGTTCCGTAAGGGCTACACCGACAGCCCACGTAACCGTTCGTACGTGATCATGAACAGCGTGCTCTACCACCTTCACCCGGTGAAGGTGAAGCGACACGCGGTCAAAGTCAGCTACACCCTTTGCCTTGGTGGCCTGAGCTTCTTCCTCTTCATCCTGCTGACCATCACTGGCATCTTCTTGATGTTCTTCTACCGCCCGACAGCGGCGCAGGCCTGGAACGACATTTACACCCTCCAGACCTCTGTGGCCTTTGGTCTTCTCGTGCGAAATATGCACAGATGGGCCGCCCACCTCATGGTGCTGTCGGTATTCCTCCATATGGCCCGCGTCTTCTACCACGGCGCCTACAAGCCACCCCGAGAGTTCAACTGGGTCATCGGCGTCATCCTTCTGACCCTCACTCTTCTTCTTTCCTTCACCGGTTACCTCCTTCCATGGGATCAGCTCGCACTTTGGGCGGTAACGGTGGGTACCAACATGATGGGCTACACGCCCGTCTTCGGTGACCAAGTGAGATTCGTGCTCCTTGGTGGCAAGGAAATCGGTACCGACACCTTGTTGCGTTGGTACGTGTTGCATGTGTTGTTTGTTCCGTTCGTGACTGTCATCTTCCTTGCGATCCACTTCTGGCGGGTCCGCAAGGACGGCGGCATCTCCGGACCGTTGTGATCGAGGAGCCATGACCGAGATCCCCGAACACCTCCGCAAGCGGGCCGAAGAGGCCAAGGCCAAGGCAGCAGCCAAGGCCGCCGGCGACGCGCCCGCCGAAGCCCCTGCCGAAGCTCCGGCCGCTGCTGCGCCGAGCGCCGGCGATAGCCGCATTCCGGCACACCTGCTCGAGCGTTCCAAGTCAGCAAAGGCCAAGAAGGAAGGTGGCGGCGAGGCTGCCGCTCCGGCCGCGACCGGTGGCGGCGTTGCGACTGCGGTTGCCGATGCTGCTCCGCCTCCCACTGCGACTGGACCTGGTGGTCACACCCAGCGACTGCTCACCGTGGTCAAGGCCGGCTCGATTCAAGACGTCAAGGCCACCCCGGTCGACAAGGTCCACACCTGGCCGCACCTTCTCGCCGTTGAATTCGTTGCCGCACTCGCCATCACGGTCTTCACACTGATCTTCTCGATCTTCGTGAATGCTCCGCTGCTTGAGCTCGCCAACATCAACCAAACCCCGAACCCGTCGAAGGCCCCGTGGTACTTCCTCGGTCTTCAGGAACTGCTCACCATGTTCCACCCCATGGTCGCTGGTGTGACCATCCCGGGTATGGGCATTTTCTTGCTGATTCTTGCTCCGTACATCGACAAGAACCCGTCGAACAAGCCCGAAGATCGCAAGTTCGCGATCTCGCTGTTCACGGTGCAGATGATGTTCTGGGCAGTACTCGTCATTATTGGTTCCTTCTTCCGCGGCCCTGGCTTCAACTTTGTGACGCCATGGACCGGCGGCCTGTTCTTCGAGTTGTGATGGCGCAAACGCAGGAGTCCCCCAAATGAATCCTCTAGTCATCGTCATTCCCGTCGTCGTTGTTCTCGCCGGCGTGGTGTTGTTCGCTGCTTCACGTCGTCGCGACAGCGGCGGTGCGACCGGTGCGCTCAGCCGCGAAACGGTCAAGCGCGACAAGCCCGCGGCTGCGCTTGAAGAAGCCGAGCTTGTCGGTGTGTCTGGCCGTCAGGTCGAAGCGTCAGCGGCGCTCGATCGTCGCCCCGCGGCACCGGCAACCACGAACACGGAAGTTGCGCCGTTCGTTCCGCCCGATGCCGACGCCATTGGCATCTCCCGCCGCAAGTTCTTCAATCGCTCCATCATCGTGATGATGGGTCTTGGTCTTTCGGGCTTTGGTGCTGCGGTGCTCGCGTTCCTCTGGCCCATGCCAAAGGGCGGGTTCGGCTCGAAGATCCGCGTCGGCAACGTGTCCGACGTGCTCGCGAAAATCACTGCAAGCAAAGGCTTTCTCTACTCGGCCGAAGGTCGTATGTGGATGACGGCGTATCCCGCCTCGGCGATCGAAAAGGCCAAGGCGGTCTATCCCGCCGCCGTGCTTCCTTCGATGGAAGCGGGCGTGGTTGCGCTCTACCAGAAGTGCCCGCATCTCGGTTGCCGCGTTCCTTCGTGCGCAACCTCGCAGTGGTTTGAATGCCCGTGCCATGGTTCGCAGTACAACCAAGCCGGTGAAAAGAAGGGTGGCCCTGCGCCCCGCGGCATGGATCGCTTTGCGACATCGGTTGCTGGTGGCGTGCTGACGGTCGACACCGGTCAGATCTTCCAGGGCCCGCCGATCGGCACGAACACCACTGGCCAAGAAGCTGAAGGCCCGCACTGCGTGGGTGGAGGACATCACTGATGCACGACCTGTTTCTCTTGGCCAGCGCGCAGAAGACGATCGGCTATGTCATTGCCGTCGTCTTGCTCCTTGCGTTCGTTGTTGCCATCGCTGTCAACGTACGCAAGGGACGCGCCGAGGTCGGTTCCGAGGTCGAACTCGCGCCGAACCGCAAGCCCTACATGGACGACGAAGAACTCGAGACCAAGAAGCTCGACCGCACACTCGGTCTTGGGCTTGTTGCGCTCGGTGTGATTGCACTCACGCTTCCGCTCTACTGGTTGGCCGAGCCTGGTCGTCAGTCCGACATGGTGAAGCACTACGAGAACGTTGCGATCGCTCGTGGCGAAGAAATTTTCGTCAATGGCGCGCAGTGCGCTGGTTGCCATGGTCCCAACGCCGTTGGTGGTGTCGCCAGCTACACGATCCTTGATCCCAAGACCGGCGCATATGTCGATCAGGTGCAGTGGAAGGCTCCGGCCCTCAACACCGTCATGTACCGCTACACGCCTGAACAGGTCACATACATCCTCAACTACGGACGCGGCTACTCGCCGATGCCGGCATGGGGCGCACCTGGTGGTGGACCGCTTACCGAGCAGCAGATCGCCGACGTCATCGCGTATCTCACCTCGATTCAGTTGCCGGCCGAAGAATCTCAAAAGGCTGTGCAAGAAGAACTCGACAAGACCTGCGCTGCCGACGCAAACAACAACTGCACGATTCCCGGCGGCAAGTACAAGACCCTCGGTGAAGCAATCTTCAATCTTGGGTACTCCGACGGCTTTGCCGGCGGCGCGTACGCGTGCGGTCGTTGCCACACCTCTGGCTGGTCGTTCGGCCAGGCCAAGGTTGCCGGCGGCGGCGCGATGGGCCCGAACCTCACTGGTGGTTCGGAAATTCGACAGTTCCCTGTTGCAGCGCAGCAAGAAGCGTTTGTGTCGGCGTATCCAAAGATGGGCACGTCCTATGGCACCAACGGTTGGTCAAGCGGCCGCATGGGCAGCTTCGGCACGAACCCGAACGCACAGGATCCCAAGACCGCCATCATGAGTGAGGATCAGGTCATGCTCACGCCTGCACAGATTGCGGCTGTCGTCGCGTACGAGCGGAGCCTCTGATGCATACCCTTCAGATCATCGCCGGTATCTCGTTTGATCCAGGTATCCGCGGCATCCTCGTGGTGCTCACTGGTGTCACCGTGCTTATGGGTTCGGTGTACCTGCTTCTCGGTACCAACCTTGGTTCACGACTTGGTTTCCTTGTCGCGCTGACCGGTTTGTTCGGTTGGCTGGCCATTCTCACGTTTATGTGGTGGCTCACGCCGCCGGCCATTGGTCCTCGCGGCAATCTTCCGAGTTGGAAACCGGTCGAGATCTACGTCAACGGTGGTGGCGATCAAGCCAAGACCGAAGCGCTGTCGCAACTCGTCGATCCTGCGTCGTTGCCCAAAGCCGATCGCATCCTCGCCGACAACCCCGATCTCGCGAAGGACTTCCCGAACGGTTTCACACTGTCGGATCTTCAGACCAACAACCCGGCGATCGTGCAGCAGTATCTCAACGCGGAGTCTCTGAACGGCTGGAAGCTGGTGTCGGCCGCGAACGCGGGTGAAGCACAAGCTGCTGCCGATGTTGAACTTGTTGCCTCGGGCCTGTTCAAGACCACGGCCGATTACAAGAAACTCAATACGTGGGAGTTCGGCGGCAAGCCGACACTGAAGGACGACTGCCCCGACGGCGGCACCTTCTGCCGTGTGTGGCATCGCATCACCTCTGCGTTCCAGATCAAGAACCCGAAGCACTACAGCGTGGTGCAGGTGCAGCAAGTGATTCCGCAGGAAACCATTCCGGGTCAGGCCCCGCCGATCCCCAAAGCGGATCCCACCAAGCCCGTCATCTCTGTCGTGCTTGTTCGCGACATCGGTAACGAGCGCGTGATTCCGTTCCTCTACTTCGTGATCTGCATGTCGCTCTTCATCTTGTCTGCATGGGCATTGCACAACCGTGACAAGACGCTCATGAAGAACAAGGCGATGGCCGAAGCGGCATCGAAGGAGAGCTGACCAACGTGGGGCAGTACCTGCCGATCTTCGCAATGCTTGTGTTGGCGATCATTTTCGCCGCAGTGAGCCGCGTCGTGTCGCAACTTCTTGCGCCCCGTCGTCCGTCAGAAGCAAAGTCGTCGCCCTACGAATGCGGCATCGTTCCTGATCAGGCACCGCCGGAACGCTTTCCCGTGAAGTTCTTCCTTGTCGCGATGATCTTCATCGTGTTCGACATCGAAATCATCTTCTTGTTTCCGTTTGCGATTGTTTTCCGTTCACTCGGCGGTTACGGCATTGCCGCGATCCTCATCTTCACCGCAGCCGTGTTTGAGTCGTTCGTGTATCTCATCGGCAACGGCGCGCTCGACTGGGGTCCGGTCAAGCGCCTTCGTCGTTCCGACATCGTGTCGCCCGCTCGTACTGCGACATCGACCATTCGTCGCGTCGGCCTCGAAGGCCGTTCCACCGAAGAGGCGGCATAAGTGTCGAGCGAGACCAGGCCAACAGGCGGACTCCTCGAGTCCGGCCTTGAAGGACTCAGCCATAACTTCCTCACCGGCACACTCGAAGAGTTGGTGAAGTGGGCCCGACGCCACAGCGTGATGCCGGCCACGTTTGGCCTCGCATGCTGCGCCATCGAAATGATGGCGGCGGGTGGACCGCATTACGACCTCTCGCGTTACGGCATGGAAACCTTCCGCGCTTCTCCGCGTCAGGCCGATCTCATGATCGTTGCTGGTCGCGTTTCGCAGAAGATGGCACCGGTCCTTCGCCAGATTTACGACCAGATGATGGAACCCAAGTGGGTCATCTCGATGGGCGTTTGCGCTTCTTCCGGTGGCATGTTCAACAACTACGCCATCGTGCAGGGCGTCGATCAGATCGTTCCTGTCGATGTCTACGCGCCGGGCTGCCCTCCATCACCAGAAACCCTGATGCACGCGATCCTCACTCTTCACGACAAGATCAAGACTGGCGAACTCACGCGTCGCAAGGGCGAAGGCGCCGGACTCGTTATTGAACAGATGGGTCCCTCTGGTCCCGTGCCTGTCTCACTGGGTCAGGGCTGAACATGACTGACGTCGACGCCCAAAGCGGCGAGGCTGACACCCCAGCCGAGATCGCACCCGAGACACTTTTCAACACGTTGCTCACTCGTTCACACGAACAACTCGTGTTGCACCCGACGCGTGAAAACTACGCAGCGTTGCTCGCAACGTTGCATGCAGCGGGTTACCACT
Source organism: Acidimicrobiales bacterium (assembly GCA_023264135.1). Taxonomy (GTDB): domain Bacteria; phylum Actinomycetota; class Acidimicrobiia; order Acidimicrobiales; family Acidimicrobilacustridaceae; genus Acidimicrobilacustris. Next base: position 6,578 of record JALQSZ010000014.1, on the reverse strand, counting down.
CGGTGATCGACCTCTGTGGTGTCGATTACCTCACGAACGATTCGCGCGAACTTCCAGCTTCGATCGAGGCGGAACGTTTCGAAGTTGTCGTAAACCTCATTAACCATCGCGAACGCGCTCGTCTTCGGTTACGCATTCAGATTCCCGAATCGGATCCGGTGCTCGCATCAGCATTCACGCTGTATCCGGGTACCGAAGCGATGGAACGCGAGACCTTCGACATGTTTGGTATTTCGTTCGATGGTCACCCTGATCTCACCCGCATCCTCATGCCCGAGGACTGGATCGGTCACCCACTGCGCAAGGACTACGACGTCGGTCGTATCCCGGTGCAGTTCAAGGGTGCTCCTGCGAATCGTTGATCTCATGACCGCTACGCACGAACTTCCCGCAAACGTGAATCAGACCTCCGAAGGTGGCCAAGAGCTCACCTCCGCCGACGTCGTCGCTGCGGCCGAACGCCTTCGCGAACTCGGTGCGGTACTTCGCGTGTCTGAATCCGACGCGTTAGTCGCGGAACGCGAACAGGTTCCCGACGACGAAACCATGATCATCAACATGGGTCCGCAGCATCCGTCGACTCACGGCGTGTTGCGTCTCATGCTTGAACTTCAAGGCGAAACTGTTCTTCGCTGCAAGCCGATCATCGGTTACCTCCATACCGGCATGGAGCGCACGGGCGAAGAACTCACCTACATGCAAGGTCCCACAAACGTGACCCGCATGGATTACGCCGCACCGTTGTTCACGGAATTGGCGTTCTCTCTTACCGTCGAGAAGTTGCTCGACATCGAAGTTCCAGAGCGTGCGATCTGGATCCGCATGCTGATGACCGAGATGAACCGCATTTCTTCGCACCTTCTGTTCATGGCCACCAACGGCATGGACCTTGGTGCGGTCTCGATGATGCTTTACGGCTGGCGTGAACGCGAAGAAGCACTGCGTTTCCTTCAGGAAGTCACCGGCCTGCGCATGAACCACAACTACATCCGTCCCGGTGGTGTTGCTGCCGATCTTCCCGACGGATGGCGCGACGGAGTCCTGCGTCTTCTCGACATGCTTCCTGGTCGCCTTGCTGAATACGACACGCTTCTCAATCAGCAGCCGATTTGGCGTGAGCGTTTGCAGGGCGTTGGCGTAATTAGCGCCGAAGAGTGCCTTGCCCTCGGCGTCACCGGTCCGATCCTTCGGTCAACCGGTTACGACTGGGACCTTCGTCGCGACATGCCGTACCTCGCGTTCGATCAGGTCGATTTCGACGTTGTTGTTGGTTCCTACGGCGACTGCTTCGATCGGTACGCGATCCGACTCGCTGAAATTCATGAGTCGATGAAGATCGTTCGCCAGTGTCTCGAAAAGATGCCAAAGGGCGACTATCGCATCCAGGACAAGAAAGTGACTCCGCCGCCGCGTGCGCGTATCGACGAGTCCATGGAAGCGCTCATCCACCATTTCAAGATCTTCACCGAGGGTTTCAAAGTTCCCGAGGGCGAGGCCTACGTCTCGATCGAATCTCCTCGCGGCGAACTTGGCTGCTACATCGTGAGCGACGGTTCCTCGAAGCCGTATCGCATGCACGTTCGTGCCCCAAGTTTCGTGAATCTTCAAAGCCTTCCGCATCTGATGCACGGAAGTCTCGTTGCCGACGCTGTCGCGATCATTTCGAGCGTCGATCCCATTCTCGGGGAGGTCGATCGCTAATGGCACGCCTTACGAACGACAACGTTGAACTCGCTCGCGAAATCATCGGTCGCTATCCGCGTCCGAAGTCCGCGCTCATTCCGTTGTTGCATCTTGCGCAAGAACAAGACGGACATCTCACCGACGACGCGATGGCGCATATCGGTGAACTTGTCGGCGTTTCTTCCGCCGAGGTGCTCGGCACCGCTTCGTTCTACGAAATGTTCAAGATGGAGCCAGTCGGCCGCTACATGGTGAACATCTGCACGAACATTTCTTGCCAATTGCGCGGTGGCGAAGAACTTCTTGAGCATGCAGAAAAGACGCTGGGTATTCGTCCCGGACAAACCACCGCCGATGGTCTTTTCACGCTTGAAGATGTTGAATGCATCGCAGCCTGCACCGAGGCTCCTTGCCTGCAGGTGAACTACCGCTACGAACACCGCATCTCGAACGAAGGTTTCGACCAACTCGTGAACGACCTTCGCGCTGGCCGTCGCACCGACATCCCTTCTCATGGTGTGCTTGCTGAAGTTCGTCAGCACATTCCCGATGAACGTCGTGCCGGTGTCGTGACTCCTGAAGACAAGGCCGCACCGGTCTGGATTCCAGCAGCGGGGGAGGGTGAACGATGATCACTGATGCCCCTCGCATCATTACGTCGCGTTTCGACAATGCCGACAGCTACACGCTCGCCGGATACGAAGCCACCGGTGGGTACCAAGCTCTTCGCAAGGCTCTTGCAATGGGGCCGGCCGCCGTTGCTGACGAAGTCAAGACCGCAACCTTGCTCGGTCGCGGCGGTGCAGGTTTCCCCGCTGGCGTGAAGTGGGGCCTTGCTCCCGAAAACGTGTGGCCGCGCTATCTCGTTGTGAACGGCGACGAGTCAGAGCCGGGCACCTACAAAGACCGCCTCCTTATGGAGCGCGATCCTCATCAGCTCATCGAAGGCGTGCTGCTTGCCTGTTACGCAATTGGATGCGGTCAAGCATTCCTCTACGTGCGTGGCGAAATGGCGCATGCACAAGAACGGATTGCTGCAGCGCTCAACGACGCGTATGCCGCCGGGTATGTCGGCAAGAACATTCTCGGTTCCGATTTCTCGGTCGATGTTGTTCTCACGTGGGGTGCCGGCGCCTACATCGTGGGTGAAGAAACTGCACTCATCGAAAGTCTTGAAGGCAACCGTGGCATGCCTCGACTCAAGCCTCCGTATTTCCCGGCGGCCAAGGGTCTCTACATGCAGCCCACGATCGTCAACAACGTCGAAACACTTTCGAACCTTCCTTGGATCGTGAACAACGGTGGCGAAGCATTTGCTGCGCTCGGTGCCGAAACTTCTCGTGGCACTCGCATGTTCGCGGTTTCAGGCCACGTCAAGAACCCCGGCGTGTTCGAAGTTGAATACGGCGTCACCACATTCCGCGATCTCATTTACGCCCCGCAGTACGCCGGCGGCATTCTCGATGACCGCGCACTGAAGGCGTATATCCCTGGCGGCGCGTCGGCACCGTGGTTCTTTGAAGAGCACCTCGATCTTCCGCTTGAAAAGGTGACGGTCGATCGTGCCGGCTCCATGCTCGGTTCCGGTGCAGTTGTCGTCATGGACGAAACCACCGACGCAGTCAAAGCCTGTCTTCGCGTTGTTCGCTTCTTTGCTCGCGAATCTTGCGGCAAGTGCGCACCGTGTCGCGAAGGTACGACCTGGCTCGAAAAGATCCTGCAGCGAATCCAAGACGGCTACGGCCGTCCCAGCGATCTTGATCTGCTGATGGATGTTTCCGACAACATTTCTCCCGGAATCGCATGGCCGCCGAAGCAGACCACCATTTGTCCGCTCGGTCCGTCGGCAGTGTCGCCAATTGCGTCGGCATTGCAGCGTTTCCGTCCCGAGTTCGAAGCGCGAATCGCGCAGGCCGAAGAGGCTCGTCACTCGGTTCCCGTGAACATCACGAAGGCGTCTTCGCATGGCTGAGTCCGACGTGAACCCGATCGACGGAGTCGCCGTCGAGATCAATGGCGTTGAGGTCATTGCCCACAAGGGCGAACTCCTCATCGATGCCGCTGAACGCACCGGCACCTACATTCCGCGCTTCTGCTACCACGAACGCATGAAGCCGGTCGGCATGTGCCGCATGTGCTTGGTCGAGGTCGACACCGGTCGTGGTCCTGCGCTTCAGCCGAGCTGCATGCTCGAGTGCACGCCGGGAATGAAGGCCGACACCGAATCGGCCGTTACCAAGAAGGCACAAGACGGCATTCTTGAATTCCTGCTCGCGAACCATCCTCTCGATTGCCCCGTCTGCGACAAGGGCGGCGAATGTCCGCTTCAGGATCAGACCATGGCCTACGGCCCGGGCGAGAGTCGCTTTGTTGAAGAAAAGCGCCACAAGGAAAAGCCGATTCCGATCAGCGATCTTGTGCTTCTCGACCGCGAGCGCTGCATTCTTTGCGACCGTTGTACGCGATTCGCGAAAGACGTCGCTGGTGATCCGCTGATTCATTTCATTCATCGCGGAAACAACACCGAAGTCAATACGTTCCCCGATGAACCATTTGCGTCGTACTTCAGCGGCAACACCGTTCAGATTTGTCCGGTAGGCGCGCTTACCGCATCGACTTACCGTTTCAAGGCTCGTCCTTGGGATCTCGAAACCACTGAATCCACCTGCCAAACCTGTTCGGTTGGTTGTCGCATTTCGATCGACTCCTCTCGCGATCAGGTTCAGCGTTTCGCTGGTGTCGATATCGATCCGGTCAACTGGGGTTGGCTGTGCGATAAGGGACGCTTCTCCAGTCAGGCCGTCACCTCCGATGCGCGTCTTTCCGAGCCGCTCGTGCGCGACGGATCCGGCCTTGTGCCGGCAAAGTGGTCCGACGCACTCAATCGATTCGCAAAGGCCCTCGATAACGCGTCGTCTGCGCAGTCGATTGGTGTCATCGGTGGTTCACGACTTACGAACGAAGACGCCTACGCCTGGTCGAAGCTCTTCAAGGGTGTGCTTGCCACCGACAATGTCGATGCACAACTTGGCGACGGACTCCCTGCGCACGCAGTGCTTGGTCTTCCCGGCGCCACGATCGACGAAGTCTGCGCACCAGGTGGCACGGTGCTGTTGCTTGGTCCCGACGTCAAGGAAGAACTTCCGGTTCTGTTCCTCCGACTTCGACATGCTGCCGTTGAAGATCGCGTCACGCTCGTTGAAGTGTCGCCACGGTCGAGTGGCCTTACGTCGCTCACCAAAGCATCGGTGCATCCTCGCCCGGGCGAAACGGCCGACGTCGTTGCCGCTCTTATGGGCACAGCCGCTATCGATCGCGAGATCGCGGGCGTTGCTGCAGCCGAGCTCGAAGCTGCTCGGACTGCACTCGCTGCGGCAAGTGGTCCGATCACCGTTGTTCTTGGTCGTGCATCGATCGCCGAATCAGCGAACGTCACTGTTGCTGCCGCCTCGGCGATCCTCGCTGCCCGACCCGACACCACCTTCCTTTCAGCGCTTCGTCGCTCGAATGTTCGTGGTGCACTCGACATGGGACTTGCCCCCGGACTTCTTCCCGGTCGCGTCACGCTTGAAGATGGTGCCGAGTGGTACTCCGAAGTGTGGCCGGCAATGCCATCGGCAATTGGTCTCGACACCGAAGGAATCCTTCGTGCTGCCGCCGATGGTCGCATCGATGTGCTTGTTCTTCTGGGTGCAGATCCGCTTGCTGATTTCCCCGATGCCGATCTCGCTGAGCGTGGTCTCACCGGCGCACGCACCGTGCTTTCGGTGGACACTGCGCTGAACGCTTCCAGCAAGCGCGCCGATGTCGTACTCGCCGCCGCTGGTTTCGCCGAAAAGGCGGGCACGACCACCAATATCGAAGGACGCGTCAGCACGTTGTCGCAACGTGTCACGCCGCCAGGAACCGCTCGCGCCGACTGGATGCTTGCGGCGGAACTCTCAAACCGCCTCGGAACCGATCTTGGCTTCGAAAGCTTTGGCGATGTGCTTGCAGAAATCTCCGCGGTCGCTCCTGCGTACCTCGCTCTTGATCAAGCGATCGCTGAAGGTTCGACCGATGGCGTGCTTCTTCCGCTCGATGTTGTGGTGATCATCGACGAGGAAGACGACGACATCGTGATCGTCGACGAAACCGTTGTCGTCTCCGAAGACGGCGCCGAGGTCGATGTCACCGCTGATGTTGTTGTCGAAGAATCCGAAGTCGCTGAAGACGCCGATGAACCCATCGAACTCATTGCCGACGATTCCGATGTTGCTGGCGCAATGCCGCCGTTCGTTCAGTTCGCGCCGATCGACTCCATCGCTGCGCCGCCCGTCGATTCCTATGGCTTCCGCCTTGTTGCATCGCGAAAGTTGTACGACCAAGGCACGCTCGTTCAGTCGGCTCCCGCGCTTGCACCGCTGGCACCGGGATCCATCGTTTCGCTGAACCCATGGGAATTCGATCGCTTGGGTGTTGCTGCTGGTGGACGTGCTCTTGTTCGCACCGCAAAGGCGTCGGTCAATGTCACGGTGCAATCCGACGCCGGCGTTCCCCGCGGCGTCGCGGCAATGATCGTGAACCAGGCCGACGGTCGCGTTAGTGACCTCGTGTCTGTCGATGAACTTGTCGCTGAAGTCAGGATCGAGACTGCACCATGAACTCGAACGACTTTGCATTCATGAACGTGCTCGGAGGAGGTGGCGCAAATGTTTGGTGGTGATCCGCTTCTCTCTGGTCACGTCGACCTCGCCGTCGTACTCATCGTTCTGCTGAAAGTTGTTGGCGTCTTCGCCTTCCTTTTGGTCGCAACGATGCTCATGATCTGGTTCGAGCGAAAAGTTGTTGGCGATTTCCAGAACCGTGTTGGTCCGAATACTGCAGGACCTTTTGGCATCCTGCAGACACTGGCC
>JALQSZ010000149.1 GCA_023264135.1 Acidimicrobiales bacterium | reverse complement strand
TCTCGCACATACTGGCGATGTCGAGGGTGCATCGGCAACAACACCCGTCGTCGGTGCACTTAGTAACTACGGTGGCCCCACCGCCACACACCTTCCGCTTGTGAATGGCCCGCTTGTTGGTGCAATTCCGAATGGTTCGTGCATGGCTTCAATGCACTCGCTTGCTACTGATCAACGCGGCTTCGCTCGCCCCAATGTTGCTGGCGGACCTTGCGATATCGGCGCTGTGCAACTCACTCCGCAGACCGCCGCAACCACAAGCGGCCGCACCGTGACAGTGGCCATTGCGGAGTTCACTTCAACAGCAACCATCACCTTGCATTCCGACCCGATCGTGCTGGGAACGATTTCCGTCGATGCCACCGGTTCTGGAACCGCCACCTACACGATCGATTGTTCCGTTCCCGCCGGCACGCACACCATCACCGCCGAAAGCACGGGAGGTCAAACGGCCACAAGTTCGATTGAACTCACGGTCTGCGATCCAGAAGTGGTGCCCGTCTACGCTGGCTAGCCATATGGCAACCCGCTCGCGTTTCCTCACTCTGTTCGCTGCTCTCGCTCTTCTTGCCGGTTCGGCCGTGCTCGTGAGCGCCTCACCAGCGAGCGCCACCGTCGTCTCGGTCACCGTTACCTCCAATGCCGATGGCGCCGGCACCTGTCCGTCAGCCAGTGACTGCACGCTGCGCCAAGCGCTCACGAACGCGAACTTGAGTGGCATCAACGACGCTGCCGACGCCAACATCACCATTGCGCCCGGCATTGGAACGATCGCCCTCGTCGGCACACTGTTCTTCAACGGTGGAGCGATTGGTGCGAACTCGCTGACGATCACCGGAAACGGAGCGACCCTCGCCGGCAACGGAACGTTTCAGCTGACTCAACTTTGGACAACTGGAAACACGACCATTGATGGCCTCACGTTCAACAATGGCAATACCTCGCAATACGGCGGTGCAATCGACTGCGCCGGACCACTCTCCATCAACAATTCCACGTTCACGAATAACCAAGCGGTCCACGCGGGCGGCGCGATCTATGCCGCTTCGGCACTCACCCTTACGAACGTTGCCTTCACCAACAACCAATCGGCCGCACCAGGAGGTGCGGTGGCCGCCTCGTCAACACTCACAATCAGCGACGCGAGTTTCACCGGGAATACGTCGCCAACAACCGGTGGTGCGATCATCGGATCAGACGCCATCACAATCACCCGATCTTCTTTTAACGACAACACGGCGGGAGGCGAAGGCGGAGCAATTACAGCGAGTCAGAATTTCACGATTTCTGATTCCTCATTCGTCGCCAACACAGTTGTTTCTACATACGGGCAAGGCGGTGCACTGAACCTGCTCGATGGTTCCGGCACTACGACGGTGCATAACACGGTCTTCACCGCCAACGTTGCGCCCGGTAAAGGTGGTGCGATTTTCTCTGGCCACGATCTCGAAGTGAGCGATTCAAGTTTCGGCGTGAATTCTGCGAACGCAGGTGACGGCGGCGCCATTTATTCCAACGGCGATGTTTCCATCACCAATGCGTCGTTTCAACAGAATCTTGCTGATAATTCTGGAGCGGTGTTGGGAGACGTCGTCTCGATCGCAAATTCCAGATTCGTGAACAACGTTGCACAGGTTTACGTCGGCGCAGTTTCGGGAAATTCACTCGCGATTACCTCAAGTTTGTTCCACGGCAATGAGGCCGGAACCAATTACGGAGTGATGTATGCACATGGCAACATCAACGCCCTGCAATCCAGTTTCACCAATAACTCGGCAGTAAGTGCTTATGGAATCGGTTATGCAACCGGTACTGCGCTCGTCGTTGATTCCACCTTGGCAGACAACACGTCATTTGGCTACATAGTCGGGGCAAATGCAGGACTTACGCTTACGACTTCAACACTCACCGGAAACATTCAGTCCGCGGGGGCTCCCACTCCTGTGTTGTGGACAAGCGGCTCCCTCAACCTTTTCGGCAATGTGCTCACCACGACAGATGCAACCGACCTCCTCTGCGTCAATCCCGGAACATCAAGTGGTTACAACTACGCCAACGACACCAGTTGTGGTTTGAACGCAACAGGCGACAGTCAAAACGTTTCGAATGATCCAATGCTCGGAACCTTGGGCGACCATGGTGGTGACACGCTCACCCAACTTCCACTCGTAGGCAGCCCGCTCATCAACGCCATTCCCAATGCCGCGTGCCAAACCGGTGGCGCACCAACGCATGACCAACGCGGTTATGCCCGACCAACGATCACGGGCGGTCCTTGCGATATCGGCGCGGTGCAGCTCTCACCGCAGTCGTCAGCAATCGTTTCGGGCTCAACCGTCACCGTCACCGTTGCTGAATTCACCTCTCTCGTGACCATCACGTTGCACTCCGACCCCATCGTGTTGGGCACGATCGCCGTCGATGCCAATGGTTCAGGAACCGGCACCTTCGACCTTCCGTGTGCTGCAGGCCTTGGCGATCACACGATTATCTCGACCGCGGCAGGCGGCCAAAGTTCTCCCGCACCGATCTACGTCGGAACCTGCGTGCCGGAAGTGGTGCCCGTCTACGCTGGCTAGCCATATGGCACCGCGTTCACAATTCGCCGTCTTCATTGCAACATTCGGATTGCTCGCTGGTTCGGCTGTTCTCGTGAACGCCGCGCCGGCAAGCGCGACCGTTGTCTCGGTCACCGTTACTTCAAGTGCCGACACCGCCGGCACATGTCCGTCGGCCAGTAACTGCACACTGCGCCAGGCGCTCACCGACGCCAACCAAGCCGGCATCAACGACGGGGCCGACGCCTCCATCACCATCGCGCCTGGCCTCGGAACGATCACGCTCGTCAACGAGTTGTTCTATGACGGCGGCAGCAACGATTTTTCGCTGACCATCAACGGCAACGGCGCCACACTCCTTGGCACTGGATCCTTCCGGCTGCTCTCGCTTCTCACTAATGGCTCAACCAGCATCAGCGGTCTCACCTTTTCTGAGGGGCATACCGGAAGCGGCGGAGCTGCGATCTATGCCATTGGTCCGCTGACCATCGATTCGTCATCGTTTGACCACAACTCTGCTGTGGCTCCTGGCGGCGCGATCTATGCCAGCCAAGTTCTTGAGTTGACCAATGTTGCATTTTCCGCAAATGCGTCAAACGGAGTGGGTGGTGCGGTGTACAGCACGTCACAACTCACTGCCACCGATGTCAGCTTCTCCGAAAACATGTCGGTTGGGAGTGGTGGTGGTCTTTATGCCGGTGATGACGCTGATCTGACTCGAACCACGTTTGCCAACAACATTTCCTATGGAGACGGTGCGGCAATCAACGCCTATCAGGGTCTCTACATCTCTTCCTCAACCTTCAACGCAAACGACGCCTCGGATCACGGAGGTGCGATCTACGCCAGCACCACAGTCAACGTGAGCGACTCAACGTTCTCTCACAACAACGCCGGACAGTATGGCGGCGCGCTCTACGCCCAAGGCGGAGGTGCTTCGATCACTGACACGTCCTTCGTGAGCAACACCTCAAGTCACCTCGGGGGTGCGGTCTACTCCACTACTTCCTCGACATTGAATGGTGTCGTCTTTGATGCGAATCACGCAGGTGACGACGGTGGCGCGATTTGGGCCGATGCCTTTCCAACGTCAATCGCTGATGCATCATTCACATCGAATAGCGCGGACCATGCAGTCGGCGCGCTGATGTTGTACGGGCCAACTTCGATTTCGGATGCTCTCTTCTCACATAATTCCGCTACCGGAGCCAACGCCGACGTAGGAGCGATTTACTCCTTAGACAACATCGACATCACAAGCTCAATTATCGAATACAACCATGCCGATCGCGACGTTGGCGGTCTTCGTTCGGATGGAAACATCAACCTGACACATTCATCTGTGCGCTACAACACCTCGGGCGGTTATATCGGCGGCATATCGGGAGACAACGTCACGATCTCCGACAGCACCGTGAATAACAACACCGCCGTCTATTCCGCCGGTGGAATCGGAACCGATGGAGATCTTCATATCGCCAACTCGACCATTGCTGAAAATCTCTCAACCAATGGCCCGGGCGCTATCAAGGCACCTCATGCTGTCGACATCACTAATTCGACAATTACTGCCAATGCCGGCGGCGGAACCGCATCAACCATTTTTGCGAGAACTCTCACGCTTACTTCGTCAACGATTTCGGCTGTTCCAACAAGCGCCGGAAACTTTGGCATTGAGGCCCTCACCTCGATCTCATCGTTCGGGACCGTGTTTACCGGCGAACCGGGATCCTTCAACGGTTCGATGTGCAACATCACCGCGACAAGTCTCGGGTACAACTACGCGACCGATACTTCTTGCGGATTGACGGGCACCGGCGACACGGAAGGCGCGTCAATCACAACACCAGTCCTGGGTGCACTCGCCGATCACGGTGGCGAAACGTTTACGCAGTTGCCGCTTGTGAGCAGTCCGTTGGTTGGCGCGATTCCGAACAGCGCATGCATGTCCGCGCCGAATGCGCAATCCTCAGATCAACGCGGCTTCGCCCGGCCAACGATCACCGGGGGTCCTTGCGATATCGGT
>JALQSZ010000148.1 GCA_023264135.1 Acidimicrobiales bacterium | reverse complement strand
GAACCGGACCGTTTGTGTGGGCTGGCGTCGATGCTGCCGGGATCACCGTTGTTGCGAAGAACCCGACCTACTGGAAAAAGGGTCTCCCACATCTTGATGCAGTGCGATTTGTTCCGATTCCAGACGCTGCGGATCGAGTTACTGCTCTCATCGACGGGAGAGTTGGAATGGTGGCGGTCGACGAACCGCGCCAATTAGTGCGGCTCGAAGACGTTCCCAATCGCGACGAGAAGTTCACGATTCACGATGATCGAAATGCAGAACGACCAAAAGTCAACGTTGCGTTGGAAACCGGACGTGCTCCGTTTGATCGGATTTCTGCTCGACGCGCGATCGCGCTTGCGACGGATCGTTCGGAAATTCTCACCAAAGCGTTCGCTAGTCAAGGATCAATTGCCAAGGGAATGATCAGCGATACCTCGCCGTGGTTTGTGGATCACTCCAATCCAGCGAAAGACATTGATCGCGCCAAGAAACAGGTTGAGGAGTACACGAAGGAAACCGGGCTGCCGCTCTCGTTCCACCTCCTGGTTGCTCCAGGCACAACGCTCGAGCGCGTTGCATCACTTTGGCGTGGGCAGCTTCAAGAAGCTGGCATCGAGATGACCATTGATCCGGTTGATGCGTCGACACTGTCGCTCGCCGCTGCGATTGGCCAGTTCCAAGCGCTTCTTCAAGTTGGGTTTGATTCCTCACAGCCCGATGCCTACGAACCACTCTTTCGTGGAATTCCCGCCGAGCAATCCGCTATCAGTGGAAACACAACTCGCTACATCAATCCGCTTGTGACGAAAGCATTTGCCGACGCTCGTTCGACCGCAGATGTCACGCGCCAAGTTGATGACTACGGAACGATCCAGGAACAAATCACCATTGATGTTCCGTATCTGTTCTTGGTTCAGATTCGAGAAGTTGTGGCGACATCGCCGAAACTGCGCGATGTCACGAATTGGTCGAGCGGTTCAGGGAGCGGTGGACTCGGCCAAGACGACGCAACGGTGTCGTTGGCGCAGATGTGGATTGCTCGCTGAACTAGGCAGTGACTGCGGTGCCCGCGAATGGTGACGGATCGCCGTTCTCGGGGATCTGCGGAACAGTCCAGTCCATGCGAGCAGAGAGATTCGCAGCGACGGCAGCCCACTCAGTGGGGTTCCAGCCTTGCGCGACCGCTTCAACCTGATGCGCTTGATTGATATGCACAAAGGCAGGGAGCGTGTCGAGGCCAAACGCTTTGACCGCGGTGTGTTTGGGATCAACGAACACGAGGATGTCGGAGGCGAGGGGACCGACGTAGTCGCGCACCTCGGCTTCGGAGGCAGTCACAAGTAGGGCGATGCGCACATCGGCCTCGGAGTAGCTGCGGAGAATGCGAAGTGCAGTGTCGATGATCCAGGAACTCTCGTTGGTGTACGGGTCGAGGGCCACGATCGCCAAATGGAAATTGGTGGTCCATTCCGAGATCGGTCGACCTTCGCCGGTCAGGGGGGTCAGTTCTACGGCGGCTTGCACATCAGTAGTCACGGTCTCAGAAGGTAGCGCGAGTAGGTTCTTGGCAGCACACATGGGCGACCAGCCCGAATCGAACCTCTGGAGTGACAATGAACATCTTCGCCGAAGCCGAATTCGGTACTGGCTACAACATCGTTCTTCTGCTCCACATTCTCGCTGTCATCGTGGGTTTCGCGCCGCTGTGGCTCACGCCGGTGCTGGTTCGTCTCACCGCCGGAGGCGATAAGGCCGCGGCCGACAGTCTCGATGTGTCGATTCTTCGTTTCTCGCTGCCGGGTATCGGTCTCGCCGGCATCCTTGGCTTCGGACTTTCAGCAATGAGCAAAGCCGATGGCGCCACTGAAGCGACCTTCAAGATGTCGCAGGCGTGGATCTCCATCGCCGCAGTGCTCTGGATCGTGCTCCTCGCCGTGCTGTTCTTCGTTGCTCGACCGGCGATCAAAGCATTCCGTGACGGCAATGCCGCTGCACGAGGACGCATCATGATGGCCACCGGGATCGGTCACCTCATTCTCGTGGTGATGCTGTATCTCATGATCTTCAAGCCGGGCTCCTGATCCCTCTCGGTAGGGTGCGGTTCTGATGCACCCCGTTGAGCGACTCCGTTACGTGGCTCGGGCCACGGGCTATCCGCAAAGCGTCATTGTTTCTGAGACTGCGCGTGCGCTCGCGAGTTTCGCCAGCGATCCGCAAGGACTGGTGACGGCGTGTCGTCGCATGGTCCAGCGTCAACCTGGTTCAGCTCCTCTGGTGTGGTTGTGCGCTCGTGTGCTGTGCGCTGGCGATCCGTATGCGGAGATCAGAGCCGCACTCGAAGAACTCGATGGCGACCGCACTTCGGTCGAACTCGCGCATGCGTTGCCTGACGAAGCCACGGTCGTTGTGTTGGGATGGCCGGAGCTCATCGGAAGTGCGTTGCCGCGCCGCGGCGATATCGAAGTGCTCGTGGTCGACGTGCATCAAGAAGGCGGTGGACTCGTGATGCAACTGGTCGATGCCGATGTCAACGCGCTCGATGTTCCGCTTGCCGGCCTCGGGGCGGCGGTGGCTGACGCTGATCTTGTGTTGCTCGAAGCATCGGCAGTGGCGCCAACCGAGTGGCTCGGCATTTCTGGTTCTCTCGCGGCGACGTCGGTTGCTCGTGCGCACGAAATCCCTGTGTGGGCGGTCGCTGGAGTCGGACGCTTCCTTCCCCAGCGAATGTGGGAACCAGTTCGCGAGCGAATTATCCCTGATGAACCTTGGGACGCCGACGACGAAGTCGTGCCGCTTGCAATGGTCGACAAGATCGTTGGCCCGACTGGTCCATTGGCAGTTGCCGATGCATTGCGACGGACCGATTGCCCGATCGCGACCGAGTTGTTCAAAGGCGACGTCATCTGACCCGCCGATAGGGTTCAATCCATGAGCGCGCCGATCACCGATTCCTCGGTCGTGGACCGCTATCTCGAACTTGGATTGCGGATGGGGCGGCATATCGATGGATTTGTCGACGCCTATTACGGACCAGTTTCGATGTCTGACCACGTCGACGCCGAACCGCTCACCGAACCTGCAGAACTTGTGACGAACGCTGCGCAGTTGATTGCTGATCTCGATGCAGGTGTTGATGACGATGTTCTTGTTCCGTCGCGTCGTCGATGGTTGCGCGCACAGTTGGAAGGACTGCACACCTCGGCGAGAGCGATGGCGGGGGAGTCAATCTCTTACGTTGACGAAGTCGAGTGGTGTTACGGGGTTCGACCCACGTTTCGTGATGAGGAGCAGTTCGCTGCTACGCACTCGCGACTCGACGAAGTTCTTCCCGGTAGTGGACCTGTTCGCGATCGCATCATCGAGTGGCGTGAAGCTCAAGCAATTCCGGTTGATCGACTTGAAGGCGTGCTTCGATCGATTGCCGAGGATTTCCGTGAACGAACCCAAGCGCAATTTGGTTTGCCTGCAGGCGAGCACATTGCGTGGGAACTCGCCACAAATCAACCGTGGTCGGGCTTTAACTATTACGAGGGAAACCTGCAAAGCCGCGTTGCTATCAACACTGATCTGCCAGTACTCGCGACGAGTATTGGACACCTTGTTGCCCACGAGGCGTACCCCGGTCACCATACGGAGCACTCGCGCAAAGAAGCAGGTCTCGTGCGTACGCGTGGGTGGCAAGAGGAATCGCTCTTTTGTGTGGGTACGCCGCAATGTTTGATCGCTGAGGGGCTTGCCGATCTCGCACTCGAAATGATTGCCGGCGAATTTCCGGATCTGCTGGTGGCTGAGCATCTTCGAAACAACGGGATTGATTTCAATCCGGAAATTGCCCACGCCGTGCGCGTCGCGAGCGAGTCGATGGATGCGGTACGTGCAAACGCGGCGTGGTTGCTCCACGAAGACGGAGTGCCGGTCGACGACGTCATTGCCTATCTCGAGCGCTGGGGATTGCTTCCCTACGCTCGGGCGTCGAAGGCAATTGAATTCCTGACCTCGCCTACGTGGAGGGCGTACATCTCGTGTTACGTCGAAGGTCTCCCGCTTTGCCGCAATTGGGTCGCTGGAGATTTCTCGCGGTTTGAACAGTTGCTCTCCGAACAACTGATTCCGGCTGACTTGGTGTTGACGTGAAACGGTCAGTCACGCTCCGGGGAGAGACGTTCACGTTTGCTGACCTTCGAACCCTCTTGGCGCGGGCGAACGAACCGAAAGCCGGAGATCGACTCGCCGGTATCGCAGCAAGTTCCGAGCGTGAACGGGTTGCCGCCAAGATGGCGCTGGCCGACGTCACGCTCGATGCCTTCCTCGATGAGCCGCTTCTCGAAGACGATGTCACTGAGTTGCTGGTGAATTCGCTTGATCGTGAAACGTTCGCGCCAATGCGCTCGTTGACGATTGGAGAGCTTCGCGAAAGGATCTTGACGCCGGGCTTTGTCGATTCATTGGAGCGCGGTGTGAAGCAGGCACTGACGCCCGAAATCGTTGCTGCTGTCGCTCGCATCATGAGCGCGCGAGATCTGATCACGGCCGCGGCTCCGCTTCGAGTTGTGACGCGATGTCGAAACACAATGGGCGAACAGGGCGTTCTTGGTGTTCGA
>JALQSZ010000147.1 GCA_023264135.1 Acidimicrobiales bacterium | reverse complement strand
GCGACGGTCTACAACGGCGAACGCTCGTGGACTGTGAGTGGTGTCGAAGCGATTGTGTCGGCGATCGCCGATGATTCCAATCTTCTGTGGGCTGATCTTTCCGGACCAGACGACGGCGATCTCGACGCGATCGCACAAGGCCTCACTCTTCACGAACTTGCGGTCGAGGATGTCCGAAAGCACGGGCAACGAGCCAAGCTCGATCGTTATCCGCTCCATGCGTTTTTAGTTGCGTATGCACGAGCCGCCGATGGCGATATGTGCGAGGTCGACTTCTTTATCGGACCGAACTGGCTCGTCACGGTTCGAGAGAAAAACGAACATGGCGAAACCTTCGCGATCGATGAAGTGGCTCGGCGCTACGAGCACCTTCGCCGGCTCGATGGCGGTGTCGGTTTCTTGCTTTATTGCCTTCTCGATGAACTCGTCGACGGCTACTTCGGCGAAGCCGAGCAGGCTGAAGATGCGCTCGAAGCAATCGAGGAGACCCTCTTCGATGTTGGGCCACCTCCGGATGGGACCCTCCAGCAGGAACTGTTGGAACTGCGTCGTTCACTGATCACGTTCCGCCGACGGGTCGTTCCTCTTCGTGATGTCGTGCTGGCACTTCTTCGTCGTGAGGTGCCGTGGATCGAAGACGCTGCCATCGTGTATCTCGAAGATGTCTTCGATCATCTCCTTCGCGTCATTGATCAAATTGATACGCAGCGCGAACTGATGGGGAACGTGGTTGATGCGAGTCTTGCGCTCACGTCGAACCGAATGAACGAAGTCATGAAGAAGATGACGTCATGGGGCGCGATTCTCATCGTCGCGACGTTGATCGCCGGAATTTATGGAATGAACTTCACCGACATGCCTGAACTTCATTGGAGATTCGGGTACTACGGCGCGCTTGGACTCATGCTTCTTTGCACGGGTGGTTTATTCGTTTATTTCCGGCGAAAGAAGTGGCTCTAACGCTGCAGGTGGGCGGTCGATTGTCAGCGACCGTGGAGCAATCGATGCGTGAGTCGTTGTGATTCACGCTGACGAAGCGCAACATTGACCTCGAGACGTTCGAGGTGCTGAGCGAGGATCTTGTAGCCTTGCGGTACCTCGTGAGTTTCGAAGAAGGCCAGCACCTCTGATGCAGTTCCTGGTTTGGAAAGGCCACGGATCCCCTCGAGGAATCGGGCAATGGAGTTCGATGGAAGACGAGTCGTGAGTGCTTCCCACTCAGAACTCACGAAGAACCACGCGATTTCTCCGGCGTCACGGTTGGAAAGCGCGCGGCGGAGCACAAGGGGTGCGTTCTGGCTGCGAATGTCATCGGTCAACGTCAGTCGCACGAGGCGGGCGACGAGGTCGGGGTCGGGGAAGTCAGCGAGTGCGCCGAGGTACCGGAGTTCTTCTTGTGGAGTTGCCGCGTTTTTCATTCGGCGAAGGAACTCATTGAATTCGGCAGCGGTGCCAGTGGAAGCAACGATGTTCACCGAGGCAGCAACCAGCGCAGGGTCCGGTTCCAGTGCGTCGATTTCGAGAAGGACGCGAGCGCGTGCTTGCACATCGATGTTTCCTCCGAGAACGCCAAGCGCTTCGAACAAGACGCCTCGAAGCGCGCGGTCGCGATCAGTATCGGTTGATCGAGGTTCGGCACCAAGTGTTTCGTAGGCGGGAGTCAGGATGCCGCGAACGCGAGTGTGAAGTGCTGCGCGACCGTCACCATCGACAATGCGATCAAGAGCGCTGAGTCCAGCGATAAGTCGTTGCCACACCGACAAGTCGGTTTCTTCGCGGAACGCTTCTGCTGCGTCGAGGAAATCGTGTGCTTCGAGGTCTCCGGCAAGGACCGATGCCCAGATGTCGTCAACGAGTCCGTATCGCTCGATTGGCGAGAGGTCGGTTTGGGCGTGGGTGACGAGTGCAGCGCGGAGGTCCGGGGCATAGCGAGCGCGATAGAAACCCGTTCCTTCGGTGTTGACATAGATCCATGTCGCTGGTTCGACCAGTGGAATATCGATCGACGGTTGATCGAGGAGCACTTTCTCGAACGTGATCACGCCATCGGTCGCGCTGCGCTGCGAAAAGATGAGCGGCACGACCCATTGCGCGGCGTCGTCATGTGCGGGGATCGGAGACTCGCCGTCGCCGAGATCGCCGGCGTAACCAAACCGATGTTGCGTTAAGCGGAGCGTGCGGCCGTCATTCACGATGTCGACGGAAATGACGGGAAAACCGCCCTGGAAGATCCACGAATCCATGATTCGGCGAACTGGTTCGCCGGTGGCCGATTCAATGGCATCCCACAGGTCGGTGGTTTCGGTGTTTCCGAATGCATGTTCGGCCAAGTACTGACGAATGCCTGAGCGGAACTGGTCCTCACCGAGGTATTGCTCAAGCATGCGGACAACCGCCGCACCCTTTTCGTAGGTGAGGATGTCGAACATTC
This sequence comes from Acidimicrobiales bacterium, assembly GCA_023264135.1. Taxonomy (GTDB): domain Bacteria; phylum Actinomycetota; class Acidimicrobiia; order Acidimicrobiales; family Acidimicrobilacustridaceae; genus Acidimicrobilacustris. The sequence continues at coordinate 2,161 of JALQSZ010000147.1, read as the reverse complement.
CTTCGGCATCGGCAGGAGAAATGACCGGGTATTCGATCGGGCGCGTGCTTGTCAGCGAATCGGTATCGAATGCTGCCGTTCGTGAAAGTCCAAATGTTGTCCAACGATCCCATTGCGGACGGAAAGCGTCGGTCGCGTGCATTTCCATAAACGTGGCGAATGCCTCGTTGAGCCAAATGCCGTTCCACCACTTCATGGTGACGAGATCACCAAACCACATATGTGCAAGTTCGTGATTGATGACGTCGGTGACGTTTAGAAGTTCGGCTTGAGTGGTTGTCGCCGGATCGACAAGGAGAAGGATTTCGCGGAACGTGACGCAACCGAGGTTCTCCATTGCGCCAAACGCAAAGTCGGGAACGGCGACGAGATCGAGTTTGTCGCCGGGGTAGGGAATTCCGTAGTAGTTCGTGAAATGTCGAAGGCAGAACGCACCGACTTCAAGCGCGAAATCAGTGAGGTGCCCTTTTCCTCGTGGGTAAATGACGCGCATTGGGGTTCCGTCGACATCGATCGCGTCGGTCGCTTCAAGAGGGCCGACAATGAACGCGACCAAATAGGTCGACATCACGATGGTTTCAGCAAACCGAACGATGTGTTTCCCAATTCGGTCGGGAGCAGGTTCCCGAGAGAGCTCCGCTGCATTCGAAACGGCGAACAGGTCTTCGTCGACGATTAAGGAGATGACGTAGGACGCCTTGTGTTCGGGTTCATCCCAGCAGGGGAAGGCTCGGCGTGCGTCAGTCGCTTCGAATTGTGTCGTGGCGATGATCTGTTCATTGCCGTCGGTGTCGGTGAACGTCGATCGGTAGAACCCGCGAAGTTTGTCGTTCAACACGCCGTTGAATCGGATTCGCAGGTGAGCCTCGCCGGGCGCAAGCGGTCGTTCGAGGGTGAATGTCACTCGTTCGCTCTCGGCATCGAGCACGACTCCCGTCACCGCAACGTGAGATGCGCTGGCGAGCGGCCCTTCGGAGACGTCGGCAGAGAGAATGTCGAGTTCGAGGGCGTTGCAGGAAATGGTGTCGGTCGCTGCAGAAACCAAAAGGGCGATCTCGACCTCGCCGGCGAAGGTTGCGGCCCCGAGATCGGGCTCCAGCGTGAGGTCGTAACGAACGGGACGGATGGGTCCGTCGAGACGGAAGGGGTTGGACTCGCCGTCCTGGGGGAGAAGTTCTGTATCGGTCACGGAGCCAGCGTAGGGTCGGGCGCGATGACTGCGCTCCTTCCTCCCTCAAACCGATCCCTCGACGTGCTGTGCATCGGCAATGCCATTGTCGATGTTCTCGCCCATACCGACGACTCCTTCTTGGAAACGCACGGAATGGTGAAGGGTTCGATGCAACTAACCGACCCCGATCGCGCTCGGACCATCTATGCAGCAATGCCACCGGCCGTCGAAATCTCGGGGGGCTCGGCGGCGAATACGGCAGCGGGTCTCGCGTCACTCGATATCGCGGCAGCCTTCATCGGCAAAGTCGCTGACGATGAATTGGGCGGCGTCTTTGCACATGACATTCGCGCGGCTGGCGTTGCGTTCCATGGTTTCCCGGCGACTGGAGACGCAGCAGCTGCTGGCACCGCGCGCTGCCTTATCTGTGTGACTCCCGATGCCCAGCGCACGATGAACACCTCGCTTGGCGTGGCCGGACAACTCACGACTGACGACATCGACCTTTCACTCGTGCCGACGGCGAAGGTGGTGTATCTCGAGGGCTACTTGTGGGATGAACCTGCAGCCAAGAGCGCGCTGCGCAACGTGATGGGTTGGGCAGCATCAGCAGGCACTCGCGTTGCGTTCACCCTTTCCGATGGTTTCTGCGTCGATCGTCATCGCGCAGAATTCCTCGAAATCATCGAACACCACGTCGACATCCTTTTTGCCAACGAAGACGAAATTTGCTCGCTGTACGAAGTCGACGAGTTGCCGGCCATTGCGCAATTGCGTGTCTCACGCGCAGCGAAGCTGGCTCCGTCATCATCTCCTCGGACGGTGAACGTGTTGATGTTCCGGCGGCCGCGGCAGAACTTGTCGACACCACTGGTGCCGGCGACGCAGCCTGCGGAGCTCTCGCCGCGTCCCTCGCCGCCGGCAGTGACGTGGTCACGGCCGCCCGCCGAGCCGCGGCCGCCGGAGCATTGGCCGCCACCCGACACGGTG
>JALQSZ010000146.1 GCA_023264135.1 Acidimicrobiales bacterium | reverse complement strand
ACGAAGGAACGTGGAGAACCGTCGACGGTGACGAGATCAGCTCGGCAGGTTGTCGGAAGCTGAGTGGGAAGGGGCGCCACAGTGGTTGGCAAGCCGAACTCTGCGATGGAGATGGGCAGGATTCGCGGGCTGCCGCTGAAGTATTCCTTCGTCGCCACTGGTCGTTCCGACGCAATCGAAACTCGAATCACCGTCGACTTGAGCGGACCGGTCGGAACATCAACCGTGGCAACGCTTCCAAGCTGATCGACCGAAGCGATGTCAGGAACAGCAACCGTGTGAGTCGATCCGTCATCAAGCGAGAGAGTGAGCGCAGTTGGCACTGAATGTTCGGTGTCGTTGACAACCGACAGGTGGAGGTGATCGAACGAAAGTGGGGCGGGATTGGTGACCGTGGCGGACGCGCCAGTTTGATCATCGAACTTTGTGGTCCACGCCGTTTGGAGGTTTCCATCAAGCGCCGAAGACGGACGCGCGGCAAGATCGCCCGCGAGATAGTCGGTGCCGCTCACGACGGGGAATCCAGCGGCAACGCCAGGACGTCCAATCGTGTTGTCAATGATTTCTCCGTTGACTCCAGCGCTGAGTCGAGCACGGCCGGCAATTGTGAACTGACCCGCGGCGCCAACCTTGAAGATCCGGCGCAATTGAAGTTCGGTGTCTTGGCGGAAGCCTTCGACCGGGTTTGACCGAAGTCTCGAGAACAAATACGAAACGTTTGAAGAGTTCGGTGCGAGTTCGTCGATACCGGCGCTTGGGGTGACGATCCACTCTTGTGCAGAGACACCCGGAACAACGACTTCTCGGAAGCCAACGTTTGAATAACCCAACCAATTCGCTCGACCAGTGATGTTCGCGTCGTCAATGCGCACGCTGAGCGAAGAGAAGGTGTGGTCTCCGCCAAGGTCGACTCGTTGACCGGGACTCGCAAACGACGCATCGGTCATGTCGATGGTCGTCACAGGAACGCCGTCGAGAAGCACGGTTGCTTTCGTGATCCAACGATTTCCCTGCGTTTGAATGAGGTCGATGTGATCCGCGGTAACTGGATGCGTGTAGTCGACAACAATGCGGTCGCCGAGCACGTCGGAGAATCCACCAGTTGTCCACGCAGTACGAGGATCGCCATCGATGGCATTCACGGGTCGTACTTCGGAGGAGTAGGCCACGATGTTGCCGTAGGTCGACGCACGAACGTTGGCGACATCGTCACCGAACCATGCGACTGATTGGTCGTTGGTGGTTTCGCCAGGGAAGAGATCGAGACGAGTGTCTTTGGGGTCGTCCTGAAGTGGAGTTGTTGTTGCTGTTTCGGTTGCGCCGTTGTTTTCACGTGTTGTGCCCCAACGTTGAGCCCGTTTGCGATTCGTGTCAGTGACGACAAGGTTGGGCTTCGCAGTGCGAATACCGGCGAAGAGTGTGGTCGACGCGTTTGCCGTCGCGGCATAGAAGAGCGGACGTTCAGTCGGGAGTTGGTTCCATGTTGCGGCTTCAACCACGCCGTCGCCGTCTCCGAAGAGCACGGTTGGTTGTTGCGTGAGTTCTGCTCGAATGAGAGGGCGAACGTTGTCGACCGGGAAGACGGCGAGTGGCGGGGTCACGTTTGACGTCCCGGTGTCGGCGAGATGTTGTTCGTCGATCATGGGCTGACGAGGATCAGGGACATTTGCGGTCGGCGTCCCAAACGTCGTCGGTGTTCCAAGACCATTCGTTGGCGTCATTCCTCCGAACTGAGTCCACAGATCGGTCGGTCGGGGACCGCGATAACGCTCGTACTGACTATCAAGGCGCAGAAGGACATCGGAAGCAGAAAGAAGTCGAGCAACGCCCGCGACGGCAGCGGTCTCGGCAACGCCTTCTTGGAGTGTTCGGTCGAGTGCTCGGAGGAGATCGACGCTTGCCGGAGTGCCGTAGGCGGTGATCTCTCGGCCGACCCATGGACGATCGATGAGTCCAGGAGTCAAAGGATCCTGGGTTTCTCCCCAGCGATAGGCGCCGAAGTCCGCTCCGGGAAGTTCGAGAACACGGAGATCGGTGCTTTGTGCATCGAGCCATGTCGCGGCATCGGTCCAGTAACTCGGAAGCGTCTCGGGGAACTTGAGATCGGACTGAACGAGGCCGCCGGACCAAAGTGGTGGAAGGTTCAAGATCGCGATGCAGATGAGTCCGATGGGGAGCGCAAGCGCAAGACGTTTATTACGCGGTGACGAGAACTTTCGCATAATCGCCGGTACAAGAGCGTCGACGAACGATGCGAGAAGAGCAGCGATACCGATCGCAACAAGCGGAACGATGCGCGGAGAATTACGAAGCGCAAAGCCAACTTCGAGAGAGGTCGTGAATTTGATGACGGAACCAATCGGCGACGGATCCTTATAGGGATAGGTGCCGATCGCGAAGATCAGGCCTACAAGCACGAGCGCCACGAAATAGGCGCGGTACTTCCATCGGGTGAGCAGTGCGCCGAGAAGTCCAAGAAGCGGGAGGACGAACGAAAGGGGGAGCATGACCAGCGTTGTCGTGTACAGCGCGCCCGATTCGGTCCAGCCTGCAAGTCCGTCTTTTCCGTAGAAGTACCAATACCCGAGACCACGAAGCGCTTCAGGTGCAGTCGAGGTTTGGGCGACGGTTTCAACCGTCTCGGTGAGTTGCAGGATCGGCAGCCCGTATTTTCCTTGGATGTACAGACCCGAAAGCCACCACAACTGAGCGGGTCCCGTCGTTACGGCAATGCGTAGAAGCGCTTTGAACGCATTGCGAACATCGGTCTCGTGCGTAATCCAAATAGCAAATGGAACGAGCAGGAGTGGGCCGATCAAGACGAAGATCACCGAACTGGCGTTTGTTCCCGCCATAACGGTGACGATCAACGCAAACAACACTGGTGCGCGCCACGTTCGTTCGCGTAGCGCACAAATCATCAATCCGATGAGCCATGGAAGTGCGCTCCACGGAGTGAGAATGACCGAAGTGCGTCCCATGTACGCGAGCACGTATGGGCTGAGCATGTAGGTGAATGCCGCGACGCATGCTCCCGGACCCCGCAGTCCGAGCTTTCGCAACATCCAAAGCGTGCCGGCGCCGGCCGCGAAAAGAAGTGTGCCGAACCACAAGCGTTCGGCGATCCAGGTGGGAACTCCCAGTGTCCGGAAGATCCAGTACCAAGGTCCGAGCGGAAAGAGGTAACCGATGTTTTGGTGGGTAACGGTTCCGGCGTCGATGTGGGAGTCCCACATGAACGGAGCGCGGGCCAGCAATTTGCCTGGGTCAAGCAGGAGGTAGGCCTTGGTATCGGCCGAAATATCGCCAGGTGAGGTGAGGAGAAACGGAACATACGCGAGCAATGCGAGGAGGCCGTAGGTCCATCGGTCGAGTCGTCGCGTTGGCGAGGTCGGAGTTGGCGTCGTGGTCACGGGCTCAGTGTCACTGGGTACGGAAGTCATCAGATGCCGTCACAGACGCCGACGGGATCATCGAATTGCCAGGCATCGCGCCACGCGCCTGCTTTCCATTCGTCGACGACTGGTGCCGACCAACCAAGTGTGGTGGCGCGATTCAGAATGGTTTCCGCCAAGTTCGCAGCACCCTCTTGGCACAGATGCCAGTTGTCCTTTTTGCGTAACAGGTGAACTGTGCCGTCCTCGCTTAGGTAATAACGAGGAGTTGAGCCATCGGGAGCAGTGAATGCCGACAGGATCGTGGGGTTGTCCACCATTCCTGGGTGACGAGCAGCAACGTTCGCAAAGACGCGATCAACGGCACTGACGTCGAGCTTTCCTCCGGGCATCACGGGGAGAAGCATCACATGAATTCCGTTGTCGGTGAGCAGGGTGACCGCCTCGTCGACGATGGTCTCGTAGGCAGCCTCCCCGTGCTCGCGGATATAGGGGAGATCCCAGCTTCCAAACATCATGACGACGAGGTCTGGATGGTCGCGGGAGATCACCGCACTCCAGTCTTTGCGCCAGTTGATGTCGGGATTCGTAAGTCCGAACCCCGGGCCGGCGCCAAAGATGATTGAGGAGCTGCCAGTAGCGGTGGCTGCTGCCGCGAGTGCTGGAGATTCATCTACAGCCGCCGAATCTCCGACGATCCAGATTGTTCGAGCCAGTGAGTTCGATGATGTCGAGCGAGGCTCGAGCGTTACGCGTGTCATCTCGATCGAACCGACTTTCATGTTCGCGTAGGGCACGGTGCTTGTTGGTGTGTGAAGCGTGACGGCGAACGCCACGATGACGACACCAAGGATCCCTGCGAGTGCCGCGCTTCCTGCGGTGCGAGTCGTCGAGAACAGCGTCTTGCGGCGTACCGGCATCTCAAGCAAGAAATACGAGGCCACGGCGAGCGCGATTGTTGCGGCCATTCTCACGACAAACAACGGCGCGAGCGAGAGTCCTGTTCGTTCTTGTGAAAGAACGAGGAATATCGGCCAGTGATAGAGGTAGAGGCCGTACGAAAGCAGTCCGGCCCATCGCATAACTGGAATCGAAAAGATTCGCGAAAACCATCCTGCACGTGTCGCGACATAAATCGCGATGGTGGACAGAACTGCGTAGAGCGGAAGACCGCCTTTGGCCAAACCGGGTGACGTTTCGGCGA
>JALQSZ010000145.1 GCA_023264135.1 Acidimicrobiales bacterium | reverse complement strand
CACCACGTTCTTCGTCTCGAGCAACAGGAACGCAACGCCCATGAAGAACAGATCCGAATACGCGCGCATACCGCTCAACGGTCCACCCACGAGCCTGACCGCGGCAATCGAGAACACCAGAATCAGCGCGAGTGCGACAAGGTAGAAGGTCGGGATTGACGGATTCTTGAGATACGGGAACGGTCGATCGTCGGAGACCGGTTTCGGAGTGGAGGCGGTCCGCGCCCACGAATCGACGGCCGGGCAGTTCACATTGCGCTCGTTCTTGCCGATCGTGAGCACAGCCTTCGAAGAATCAGGGATCTTCGTGACACACGGAGCGTGTCCGAAGGCCGACTCGAGAGTGGCGGCATAACGATCAACCAACCATGACTCGCGGTAGACGTTGTACATCGAGAACACGCCACCGTCAGTGAGATGCGACGCGTAAGACTCGGCGGCCTGCTGCGTGAAGAGGTAGCTCTCAAGCCTGATCGACGAAGCACCCTGCACCAACGTAAGAGAGTCAGGGAGTGCAAGCACGATGAGGTCGTACTTCTTGTCAGTGCGCTCGAGGAACGCGCGACCGTCATCGATTGTGACGTGTACGCGAGGGTCGTCGTAGGGCTTCGCCGGATGATGCGCTGCTGCAAGGTCGAGGAGACGCTGATCGATCTCGACCGCATCGACGCGCGACGCACCCTCGCTCAACGCCTTGGCCACATCGTTACCGCTGCCCGCGCCGATGACGAGCACTTCGGCGGGCGGAGTCTGAGCCGAACGCTGCGAGTACACGGTGGTGTAGAGCGCATCGGTGCCATCGGTCTGGAACCAGTGCGGAATGCCGTTCGCCCAGGCGCCGATGCCGTTCGAGCCCATCTCGACCCATTCGACCTTCTGGTACGGGGTCCAAACCACATTCGACTCGGTCGACTCCACACCGAGCACACCAAGCATCGGTACGAGTGGCAAGCAAACGAGGACGATCCATAACAGCGACCGCGGCCAGATCACCCATACGAGACCAACGGACACGACCACTCCCCAAACGATTGGAGTGGCACCGACAAACGCGAGAATCGTGAACGCGATAACCCCGATAAGCGAACCAATGAGATCGAATTGGTAGGCGTCGAGGTTCTTCAATTGCTTGAACGTGCGGCCGACGCCATCGCCGATGCACGCGAGGATCGCGGCCACGACGATGAAGATCGCCGGGATCATGAGTTCGCGCGGCGGACCGTTGGGCTTCAGTTCGCGGCCGAAGAAGATGAGATCGCTGCCGACAGCCGACAACGTGACGGGCACGAAGTGCACGAACAGAACAAGCGCGCCGAGCGCGAGTGGAGTGAATCGCAGGATCCCGAAATTCGACCGGCTCGCCCAGAGGAAGCCGAGTCCGACGCCAAGGAAAGAACCGAGCAGCACCACGTTCGAGAAGTACGACAGGTACAGCACGCTGCCGCCGAGCCAGCGGATAAGCGCTAGCTCGACAAAGAGCATGAGGAACGTGAGCACCACGAGCCTGATGCGAAGCATCCGAGGCGACGACATTGACGTTGTTGCGGTCTCTGAATCCACGGCGAAAAAGTAGACGGCCAAGCCACTCAGAAGAGTGACCTCGCCAATGTTCTACAAACGATGAATGACGATCTACTTCCCGAGGCGTGAAAGAAATGACTCGCATAGCGGTGCCTGGCCAGGATCTGATCTCCAACCTGGCCCCGGTTGCGCTTTCGATGCGGCCAAGAAGTCATCCGACAGAACCTTCTTGTCGCCAAGCGTTAGCGAGATCGTCGCTATTTGTGCTTGATCGGCTACGGCTTCAAATGTCAGTGGACCGTCGGGGAGAGAAACCGGACCGAATTCATCGTGACGGCCGTAACTAGCGTCGTACACAAAGATGACTCCGTCAGAGGTTCGACGTGCAGTCAGCGTCCAACCGAACCCCTGAAGCACTGGCTTTGCTTCGGAATCAATTGTCCCAGTGATGACAAACCGGCGACCACCGCCAGGCTTTCGTTCAACTACCTGCCAGTTATCACCGTCATAGTGATACATGCCCGAACAGTCATCGAGGATCACAATCGTGCCCTCCGAAATTCCTTCAACGGGCAAGTCATCACGTTCAAACAATTGTTGAACATTCGACGGAGCATTTTCGAAAAGCCTTCGATCAATCGAATTTTGCAAGGAAACAAAAGAGCGAGCGTCTGACTCTGTCGGCAACATAGAAAACGCTCGAGTTTCGAGTGCTAAACCCACTTGTGTCCACGTGCCAAAAAACGACACCACTGCTGCAACCACCAACAATGCGTTCCTCGTTCGCGGTTTCCAATTCTTCGATTGACGAGCAACGAGCCAAACTCCCGGGCACGCCAAAACGAGGATTGAAGGGAGAATGTCGATTGCGTATCGATACGACAAAAAGCCGCACATCAACGTGGGTACAAACGCTACGACTGATGCAATCACAATCACGATCCACTCATGAGATCGATCTCGAACGACTGCCCACCATCCCCCGATAAGGGCAAGAAATGAGAATACGGGAGCACCGATAACGACCGAACTCGATTGATGAATTTCGCCGAAGTCAACTCCCCCAATCGGAGCGATACGAGACCCAAAGTTCACAAACGGAAAAAGTCGTTGAAAACCAACTGCAACAGGTGAGAAATACTTCGCGACAGATGTTGGGACGAACTTGAGTTGAAAAACGTTTCCGCCGACGGATTCAACAAACTCACGCCGGTCTTCATGTAGGAGAGTCCACACCTGAGCCTCATACGGTTGCGACACAAGATTGTGAAAACGCAGCCAATTGAATCCCACATAGGCAACGAGCGCGATCAGTGCTCCGGCGACAACTTTGGCTGATTTGAGCCATTCCCGTCTCCACGCCAAAACCAATCCAAAGAGACCGAGCGCAATCGCTGGTGATGAACCCGACGTCGTCCGACACGAGATTGCAAATGCTGCAAGTGCCACTGCACCAACAAAATGTCGTCGAGTCGGCTCTCGCCACCACCGAATGACGAGATCGAGACCTGCCACTGCAGCAGCGCATCCCCAAATTGCGGCCTCGTGGTACACGACTGCTCGCGACGCTGTAAAGAGGACCAGCGTGCAAACAATTGATGCGGCAGCAATTGCACCAAACCACCACGGACTACCGGATGGAGCACCCACCACTGCTGCCTGTGCTCGTTTCAAGAGTCGAGCCGTTGCCATCGCAAGAACGCCACTAGCGATCGTCATGCTCAGAATCGTCAGGCGTCCATCGAAAATCGAGGTCCATCCCGTGAATGGAGCTCGCGCAATGGCAGGTCCAACGCCGAAATACAGCTGCGTCTTGCCATCAACCGCAAAGCCTTCGACCTGAGCGACATCGGAGGGCACGTCCATGTGCCCATGAACCATCGAACGAGCCTGCACGTCATAGAAGTTCGATGAAAACGGGCCTTTCGCGAACATGTTCCATGGCTGCGCCCATGTAGCGAGCAAGACAAAGAAGGCCACGCCAAGAAACGCGCCAACGCGAGCGCACTTGCGCTCGTCTCGTGTCAACTTCGACACGTCAATGACAGCCGTCGATTGACGAACGACAGCAATCGGCTCCACCACCCCGGAAACGCTAGCCCCGAGGTGGTGGTGTACCGATGGCGTTAGCGAATGACGATGGCGCCTTCGGCATCGACGTCAACGACAACGGTGTCGCCTTCGCCGAAGCGACCCTCGAGTATGGCGATCGCCAACGGATCGGCAATCTCGCGTTGGATCACTCGCTTCAATGGTCGAGCACCGAACGCAGGGTCGTATCCCTCAGACGCGAGCGCCGCGCTCGCGGCGGGCGTGACATCAAGGCCGATTCGACGTTGCGCCAGGCGGTTCGTGATGCCTTCAAGTTGGATATCGACGATTCGGCCCAAGTCCTCTTCTGTCAGCGAACGGAAGCGCACGATGTCGTCGATGCGGTTCACGAACTCTGGCTTGAAGTAGTCGCGCGGATCGCCCGGAAGGTTCGAGGTCATGATCAACACCACATTGGTGAAGTCAACCGTTCGGCCTTGTCCATCGGTGAGGCGTCCGTCGTCAAGCAGTTGCAGCAAGACGTTGAACACATCGGGATGCGCCTTCTCAAGTTCGTCGAGCAGCACGACTGAATACGGACGACGGCGAACTGCTTCGGTGAGTTGTCCACCTTCGTCGTACCCGACATAGCCAGGAGGCGCACCAATCAAACGAGACACGGAGTGCTTCTCCATGTATTCGCTCATATCGATGCGGATCATTGCCCGTTCATCGTCGAACAAGAAGTCGGCAAGTGAACGTGCAAGTTCGGTCTTGCCAACACCGGTTGGGCCGAGGAACAGGAAGGAACCAATCGGACGATTCGGATCGGACAGCCCAGCACGACTTCGGCGAATCGCGTTCGCGACTGCCGTCACCGCTTCGTCCTGACCGACAACTCGATCGTGCAAAACCTCTTCGAGGCGCACGAGCTTGGACATCTCACCTTCCATCAATCGGCTGACAGGCACACCTGTCCACTTACTGATGACTTCGGCAATGTCTTCTTCGTCGACTTCTTCCTTCAGCATCTTCTGCGTGACTTGAAGTTCATCAAGTGCTT